>CANGGA010000008.1 GCA_947453285.1 Microbacteriaceae bacterium
AAACACCAAAAGCAGGTGGTTGCCTAGCAAGGCACGCCTAAGTGTCGGTTTAGACTTGGCTCAGTCGAGAGGAACATTTTGAAGGTCAGCGTTGCCGGGGTATCAACCGAAATTGAGCAAGGCTCAGACGGCTTTGGCCTATTCACCGACAAAACCGTTGTCGCCCTGAGGGTGAACGGTGAACTGCGAGATCTTGCTCACAAGCCTCAAGACGGCGATGTCATTGAAGCCGTTCACATTTCATCACCGGATGGACTAAACATTCTGCGCCACTCGGCCGCACACGTGTTAGCCCAGGCGGTTCAGAACATAAATCCTGAGGCAAAGTTGGGCATCGGGCCTCCGGTTACAGACGGTTTCTACTATGACTTCGATGTTGAGACTCCGTTTACTCCAGAAGACTTGCGCGCACTCGAGAAGCAGATGCAGAGGATCGTTCAATCTGGTCAACGTTTCGTGCGACGCTCTACCACCGATGAAGCTGCCCGCCAAGAATTGGCAAACGAGCCTTACAAACTCGAACTAATCGGGCTCAAGGGAGGCGACGTCGGAGACGGTGCCGCCGAAGTTGGTGCTGGCGAATTGACTATTTATGACAACATCGACCCGGCCTCGGGATCGACCCAGTGGAAAGATCTCTGCCGAGGTCCGCACCTCCCGAACACCAGGATGATTGGTCAAGCCTTTTCACTAACTCGAGTAGCTGCCGCCTATTGGCGCGGTAACGAGAAGAACAAGCAGTTGCAGCGAATCTACGGAACCGCTTGGCCTTCTAAGGATGAACTAAAGGCCTATCAGGAGCGCATGGCCGAGGCGGCTAAACGCGATCACCGCAAGCTTGGTCAAGAGCTCGACTTGTTCTCGTTTCCTGAAGAAATCGGATCTGGCCTTGCGGTGTTTCACCCTAAGGGCGGCGTCATGCGCAAGGTCATGGAGGACTATTCTCGACAGCGCCACGAAGAGAGCGGCTACGAGTTCGTTTACTCACCGCACATCACCAAATCAAATCTCTTCGAGGCATCTGGTCACTTGCAGTGGTATGCCGACGGCATGTTTCCTCCGATGCGTCTCGACGAAGAGATTGACGAAGACGGAGTAGTTCGTAAACAGGGTCAGGATTACTACCTGAAGCCGATGAACTGCCCGTTTCACATTTTGATTTTCAAATCACAGAGCCGCAGCTATCGAGACTTGCCTCTGCGTCTTTTTGAGTTTGGCTCGGTTTACCGCTACGAAAAGAGTGGAACCCTGCATGGCCTAACCCGAGTTCGAGGCATGACCCAGGATGATGCTCACCTTTTTGTCACCCCAGACACAATGGAGTCAGAACTCACCAATGTCTTGAACTTCGTTCTCGGTCTATTGCGTGACTACGGGCTAGACGACTTTTATCTTGAACTCTCTACTAAAGAAGACGGCAACCCGAAGTTCGTCGGCGACGATTCGATCTGGCAGACAGCGACCGCAACGCTTGAAAAGGTCGCGCTTCAATCAGGTCTCGAGCTGGTTCCCGACCCTGGTGGCGCTGCTTTCTATGGCCCGAAGATTTCTGTTCAGGCACGCGATGCGATTGGTCGCACCTGGCAAATGTCTACTATCCAACTCGACTTTAATTTGCCGCAACGATTCGATCTCGAATACACCGCACCAGACGGAACCCGTCAGCGCCCAATCATGATTCACCGAGCACTATTCGGTTCGGTCGAGCGTTTCTTCGGTGTTCTGACCGAGCACTACGCCGGTCACTTTCCACCGTGGCTCGCACCGGTGCAGGTAGTCGGAGTTCCGGTTGCCAATGAATTTGGTGATTACCTCGACGAGATTGCAGCAAAGCTTAGAAAACGCGGCGTTCGCAGCACGGTCGATCACAGCGATGATCGCATGCAGAAGAAGATCCTTAACCACACGAAGGCGAAGGTTCCATTCATGCTTATCGCCGGCGGTCAGGATCGCGATTCGAATGCTGTGAGCTTTAGGTTCCGTGATGGATCTCAAGAGAATGGTGTGCCCGTAGAGAAAGCAATCGAACGCATTCTCGAGGCAATCGAATCAAAGACGCAGGTTTAGCAATGCAATCTTCGGCCGAGTTACCAGGTGTGCCGAATTCCTTTCAGCACCTTTGGACTCCACACCGTCTCGTTTACATTCAAAATGGTCAGCAGCCAGCAGATCACGAATGCCCGTTCTGTCTAGCTCCAAGCTCAGAAGATCAGCAAGCTCTCATCGTGCATCGTGGCCATCACGGATTCGTGTTGCTGAACCTGTTTCCGTATAACTCTGGCCACTTGCTGGTTTGCCCATACCGCCACATCTCTACCTACGACCTAGCCAGCGCAGAAGAGGTCGCCGAGATTGCTTCTATGACCCAACAGGCCATGAGGGTGTTGACCTCGGTAAGCAATTGCCACGGTTTCAACATCGGCATGAACCAGGGCGAAGTAGCAGGAGCCGGAATCGCGGGACATCTTCATCAGCACATTGTTCCTCGTTGGAAGAACGATTCCAATTTCTTCCCGATCATTGCCGAAACGAAGGCACTGCCGAGACTGCTCGGCGAGGTTAGAGACGAGTTGGCTGCGGCCTGGAACCAGGTTGGCTAGCCGCCTTACCGTTTCGACCATCGCTTCACGCGTTATTTCGTCTGGCATTTTGTCTGGCTTACACTTGTTCTATGAATGACTCAAAGCCAACCACCGGAAGTTCACTCGTAAAGCGCGGCCTAGCAGAAATGCTAAAGGGCGGTGTGATCATGGATGTGGTCAACGCCGAACAGGCCAAGATCGCAGAAGACGCAGGCGCAGTAGCCGTAATGGCTCTAGAGCGTGTTCCAGCAGACATCCGTGCCGAGGGCGGAGTCTCGCGAATGAGCGACCCAGACATGATCGACGGCATTATCAGTGCGGTTTCGATTCCAGTTATGGCGAAGGCCCGCATTGGGCACTTCGTAGAGGCACAAATTCTTCAGTCACTTGGTGTCGACTACATCGATGAGTCAGAGGTTCTTTCGCCTGCAGATTACGTGAACCACATCGACAAGTGGAACTTCACCGTTCCATTCGTCTGTGGAGCAACCAACCTCGGTGAAGCACTTCGTCGCATCACCGAAGGTGCCGCCATGATTCGTTCAAAGGGCGAGGCGGGCACAGGCGACGTGTCAGAGGCAACCAAGCACATTCGCACGATTAGCGGCGAGATTCGCGCATTAGCCGCCAAGAATGACGACGAATTGTTTGTTGCTGCCAAAGAACTTCAGGCGCCTTATGAGCTCGTTCGCGAAGTTGCACGAAACGGAAAGCTTCCAGTCGTGATGTTCGTTGCCGGTGGAGTAGCGACTCCAGCAGACGCTGCGATGATGATGCAGCTTGGAGCTGACGGCGTATTCGTAGGTTCTGGAATTTTCAAGTCTGGCGACCCGGTTGCGCGTGCGAAGGCGATTGTGAAGGCTACGACCTTCTATAACGACGCAGATGTGCTTGCACAAGTTTCTCGTGGTCTAGGCGAGGCAATGGTTGGCATTAACGTAAAAGACTTGCCTGCACCTCATCGCTTGTCTGAGCGCGGTTGGTAATTGGCTCAAAAACGCATCGGCGTTCTCGCACTTCAAGGTGACGTTCGTGAGCACGTCGATGTTCTTCGAAAGCTCGACTGCGAGGTAGTCGAAGTTAAGACGCCTGCTCAATTGGCCAGTGTTCAGGCACTCGTGATTCCGGGCGGCGAATCGACCACGATTTTCAAATTGGCTGAAATCTTCGACATGCTTGAGCCATTGCGAGCAGCTATCTCGGCAGGTCTGCCGGTTCTCGGCACCTGCGCCGGTCTCATCTTGCTAAGCAAGACCATTCTCGATCCGGCAAGCGGGCAAGAGAGCTTTGGCGGTCTAGACGTCGTAGTTAGACGAAACGCCTTTGGCAATCAAAACGATTCTTTCGAAACCGAACTAGTAGTGACCGGAATTGGAGGACTAGTTCACGCCGCCTTTATTCGGGCGCCAATTATCGACTCGGTGGGCGAAGGTGTCGAGATTATCTCGACTCTGCCGGATAGAAGAATCGTCGGCGTGCGCCAGGGCAAAGCAATTGGAATCTCGTTTCACCCTGAAGTTGTGGGGGATAGCAGGGTTCACGAACTACTTCTCGAACTGGTCAACTAAACTCTTAGCGAATCTTCGACACTACCGGGAGCACCATGTCAGGCCATTCCAAATGGGCAACGACCAAGCATAAAAAAGCAGCCATCGATGGCAAGCGCGCGAAGCTTTTTGCCAAGCTGATCAAGAACATTGAAGTTGCAGCGCGCCTCGGTGGCCCCGACCTCAACGGAAACCCAACTCTTTATGACGCCGTGCAAAAGGGTCGCAAGAGCTCGTTGCCGAACGACAACATTGAACGAGCAATCAAACGCGGTTCAGGCGTTGGCGCAGATGCCGTCGAATACACCACCATCATGTATGAGGGTTATGGCCCGAATGGTGTCGCCGTTCTGATCGAATGTCTTACCGATAACAAAAATCGCGCCGCTGCAGAAGTGCGCGTTGGTGTCACTCGCAACGGTGGAACAATGGCAGATCCTGGTTCGGTTTCATACCAGTTCAGCCGAAAGGGTGTAATCGTCGTCGCCAAGAACGCGGCGACAACCGAAGACAGCATCTTCGAAGCCGTTATTGAGGTGGGCGTTGACGACATTGAAGACCGAGGCGATCAGTTTGTGATTACGACGGACCCGAGTTCAATGGTCGAGGTGCGTTCTGCCTTGCAGTCTGCCGGTCTCGATTACGAGAGTGCAGACGTTGAGTTCGTTTCATCGATGCCGATTCAGGTCGACGTTGACACGGCTCGCAAAGTTATCGATCTAATCGACGCGCTCGAAGATCTCGACGACGTGCAGAATGTTTATTCGAACTTTGACATGACCGCAGAGGTTGCCGCTCAACTCGAGCAGGAATAACGTGTCTCGGCGAATAGTCGGCATTGACCCTGGCCTCACCAGGTGCGGAGTCGCTGTTGTCGAGGTGTCTGCCAACCGCACCGCAAAGTTCATCGCCGTCGATACCATTCGAACTTCGCCAAACCAAGATCTTGCAAAGCGCATAAATGAGATATCGATTCAAATCGAGGCGCTTCTCGACGAGCACAAGCCAGAGATTGTTGCAATTGAGCGAGTCTTTGCTCAGCAGAATTTGCGCACAGTAATGGGCACCGCCCAAATCTCGGGAGTAGTAATGCTGCTCGCCGAGCGCCGGGGCATTGCTATTCAGATGCACACCCCAACAGAGGTTAAGGCAGCTGTCACAGGTTCGGGCCGCGCTGCGAAACTTCAAGTCGGCAACATGGTTGCAAAAATTCTCGGACTAACTGAAATTCCAAAGCCAGCAGATTCGGCAGATGCTTTAGCCATCGCCATTACCGCAGGATGGCGACCAAGCGTCGTGGCGTCTGCCGGAGAATTAACCAAAGCCCAAGTCGCCTGGCAAAGCGCCGAAGCGGCATCCAAGAAAAAGCGCAGCCATTAGTTAGTCTTTTGGCGTGATCGCATCGCTAACTGGAACAGTGCAGGCTAAGGCCGCCGGTTTCATCGTGCTCGATGTGAACGGTGTCGGTTACCAGGTATGGATTCCAGGTGGATTACTTGCTTCGCTAAGGGTCGGTGAACGCCAACTGCTGCACACATCTTTGATTGTTCGTGAAGACGCCTTTATTCTCTTTGGTTTTGCAGATCCCGAGCAGTTGTCTCTGTTCGAACTGTTGCGATCGGTTTCTGGGGTAGGGCCAAAGACCGCTCTCTCAATTATTTCTTCGCTCTCGGGGGCTGACATTGCCTACGCAGTAGGCAACGATGATTCAAAGCCTTTTGAACGCGTATCTGGCGTCGGAGTTAAGACTGCAAAGTTGATTACGGTCACCCTCGCCGGAAAATTGAAGAGCTTCGATGCTGGTGTGCGTGCTTCGAATCAAGATCTGCTTTTAGCTCTTCAAGGGCTCGGTTGGCCTGAGCGCGTCGCAGAACCTGTGGTGGCAGACGTTCTCAAGAGTGCAGAAGGCAAAACAATGTCAGAACTTATTCGCGAATGCTTGGCTATTCTCGGCGGCAAGAAGTGAGCGACATAACCGACCCGATTATCGAGTCGAGCGAAATCGCATTCGAGGCATCACTTCGCCCAACCTCGCTCAATGAGTTTGTTGGACAAGAGAATGTTCGCAAGCAGATTTCTTTAATTCTTGAGGCCGCTGCCATCCAGTCGAGGGTTGCAGATCACATTTTGCTTGCTGGCCCACCTGGGCTCGGCAAGACCACACTCGCGATGATTATCGCAAAAGAGACCAATTCAAACCTTCGGCTCACCAGTGGCCCGGCCATTCAGCACGCCGGCGATTTGGCTGCCGTTCTTTCGTCGCTAGTTGCTGGCGAGGTTCTTTTCATCGATGAGATTCACCGCATGGCTAGGTCTGCCGAAGAGATGCTCTATCTAGCGATGGAAGACTTTCGAATCGATGTGATGGTTGGCAAGGGAGCAGGCGCAACTAGCGTTTCGCTCGAGATTGCTCCATTTACTCTGGTTGGAGCAACGACACGCTCTGGCATGTTGGCCAACCCGTTGCGTGATCGTTTCGGATTCACGGCGAACCTCGAGTTTTATTCTGAACAAGAGCTGGCTTCGGTAATTTTGCGAGCGGCCAAGCAGCTATCAATTGAGATCGACTCTGAGGCCGTAGCAGCTATCGCGGCCCGAAGTCGGGGCACACCTCGTATCGCGAACCGCCTGCTTAGAAGAGTCAGAGACTTCTCGCTCGTTCAGAGACACACTGCCATTTCGCTCGCGGTAGCTGATGAGGCAATGACCATCTATGAGGTCGACGCACTTGGGCTAGATCGACTTGATCGCGAGGTGCTTCGCGTGCTTTGCACCACGTATGCCGGTCGAGCCGTTGGCTTATCGACAATCGCAGTTTCGGTCGGTGAGGAGCAAGACACTATCGATGGCGTGGTTGAGCCCTATTTGGTGCGAATCGGGCTCTTAGCTCGCACACCAAAAGGTCGCCAGGCGACCTCAACGGCATACGCGCACCTGGGCATTGACCAGCCAATGAGCGGTCAGTCAAGCCTGTTTGACCTATAATTGCCTAGGCGCCAAAGGCGTCTTTAATTTTGCTAAAAAGGCAGGCTTCAATGGAAAACGTAATTCTTTTTGGTGCGCTCGGCATCATGGTCGTGTTCATGTTTATGAACAACAAGAAGCGCAAGAAGGCTGCCGAAGACCTTCAGACCTCAATCAAGGTTGGCTCTTTCGTAATGCTCACTAGCGGTATCTATGGAACCGTAGCTGGATTCGAAGATGAGAAGGTAGTGCTTCAGACCGCTCCTGGAAGCAAGTTGCTAGTCAACAAGCTCGCAATTCGTCAGGTAGAGGCAGCAAAGCCTGCGGTCGCAAAGGCCGAAGCAACTAAGCCTGTTGTCGCTAAGAAGACTGTTGTTGCGGCAGCAAACAAGCCAGCTGCCAAGAAGCCGGTTGCTGCTAAGAAACCAGCGGCGAAAAAGCCTGCTGCTAAAAAAACCTCTAAGTAGAACCAGGATTCATTGTGGCATCGTCAGTAACTAAGACCGCGCGCAAGCGACTTGCTTGGCTGCTCGTTTTAATCGTCGGCTTCGCGGGCATCATTGGCCTCGGAATGGCAACCAAAGCGACTGGCGCATCATTCGTGCCACAACTTGCTCTCGACCTGCAGGGCGGAACCTCGATCATCCTTTCGCCGACCCTAGCCGATGGTCAAACCATTAAGCAGGAGCAGCTCGACCAGGCGGTTGCCATCATCCGTGCACGTGTCGACTCGACCGGTGTATCTGAGTCAACCGTTACCACCTCGGGAAACAACAACATCATTGTTGAAATCCCTGGTGTTCCTTCAGAGAGCACCCTTCAACTGATCAAGAGCAGCGCGAAGCTTGAGTTTCGTGCAGTTCTCGAAGCATCTGCGAGCAGCAGCGCGCAGGTAGGCGGATCTTCTGGCTCGAGTGCATCACCGAGCGCAACAACGCCAAGTGCCTCTAAGTCTGCAAGCGCAGCGCCAAGCCCTTCTGTGTCACCAACCGATGCGAGCGATTTGCACTGGGTTAGCCCTGCAATTCAGGCTCAATTCGACGCACTTGATTGCACAAAGCAATTCCGTGCACCCGGACAAGTCGATGACCCAACTCAGCCACTTGTGACCTGTGACACCTATCGCTACCAGAAGTACATCCTCGGTCCAGTTGAAGTTGCAGGTGCAAACATCTCGAATGCAACCGCCGGCACAATCACTACCCAAACTGGCGCAGCTACCAACGAATGGGCTGTAAACCTCGATTTCGATTCAAAGGGCACCGAGGCCTTCAGCGCGGTCACCTCACGCCTTTTTCCATTGGCATCGCCACGCAACCAGTTCGCGGTAACCCTTGATGGCTATGTCATCACCGCACCACAAACTAACGCGGTCATCACTAATGGTTCTGCCCAGATCACCGGTAGTTTTACCAAGGATTCATCGAAGTCGCTAGCAGACCAGTTGAAGTATGGATCGCTTCCAATCGGTTTTGAGGTTCAAAGCCAAGAGAACATCTCGGCAACTCTCGGTAGCGAATCGCTCAAGAGCGGTTTGCTAGCCGGCCTGATCGGTCTGATCTTGGTAGTCATCTACTCGATGTTCCAATACCGTGCCCTAGCTTCGATCACGATTGGTTCGTTGATCATCGCTGCAGTTTTGACCTACCTGTTGATTTCGATTCTTTCTTGGCGCCAGGGCTACCGACTCTCACTATCTGGTGTTGCCGGTTTGATCGTGGCCATCGGTATTACCGCCGACTCATTCATCGTTTACTTCGAGCGAGTTCGAGACGAACTGCGCGACGGACGCACGCTGAGTGCTGCGGTAGAAGCCGGTTGGCGCCGTGCAATTAGAACCATCCTTGTCTCGGATGGTGTGAGCTTGCTTGCGGCGATCGTCTTGTTCACCTTGACCGTGGGCAGCGTGAAGGGTTTTGCTTTTACTCTCGGATTGACAACTTTGGTTGACCTCGCGGTGGTGGCAATCTTCACTCACCCAATGTTGCAGATCATTGCGCAGGCAAAGTTCTTCAGCTCTGGCAACAAGTGGTCTGGCTTCGATGCCAAGGCGCTTGGCGGTCACGTCTATGTTGGGCGCGGCAAGTTTGAAGTGTCTGGCCGAGTTAGCGAAGCAAAGCGTGGCAAGGCTTCAAAAGAGGCAGAGAAGCGTCAAACCATTGCCGAGCGCAAGGCAACTAACAGCCAGGACAACGGAGGGCAGAACTAATGTCAAAGTTCAGCGACCTAGGTAACGACCTATACACCGGCAAGCGCTCGATTGACTTCATCGGCAAGCGCAAGGTGTTCTACATCATCGCAGCCGTAATGATTGCTCTTGCCATTGCTCTGCCTACTGCTCGTGGTGGATTCAACTTCGGAATCGAATTTAAGGGTGGAGCAGAATTTCGCGTTAGTGGAATTTCTCAGAGTGACCAAAACAAGGCCGTCGACGCTGTTCACAGCGTTGTGGCGAGCTCGAACCCGACCGTTACCGCGGTGGGCACCGACGCTATTCGCATTCAGACCGAGAAACTCGACCCAACACAGTCAGAGGCTGTTCGCGTTGCTCTCGCTAACGCCTATGGGGTCAACTCATCTTCTGTGGCTAGTTCGTTCATTGGGGCGAACTGGGGAGCAGACATCACGAGCAAGGCCTTCTATGGTCTTATCGTTTTCGTCGTGCTAGCCGCCATCCTGATGGCCATCTACTTCAGAACGCTGAAGATGTCGCTCGCTGCAATAATCGCGCTTCTGCACGACTTGGTTATTACCGCCGGTGTTTACGGAGCCCTAGGTTTCGAGGTAACGCCAGCTGCCGTGATCGGTTTCTTGACCATCCTCGGTTACTCGCTCTATGACACCGTTGTGGTTTTCGACAAGATTCGCGAGAACACTTTTGAGGTTGAGTTCAGCGAGAGCACAACATTCGCTGAGCGTGTGAACTTAGCCATCAACCAGACCTTGGTGCGTTCGATTAACACCTCGGTGGTTGCCGTTCTTCCGGTTGCCTCGATCTTGTTTATTGGTGCAGTCTTGCTCGGTGCAGGCACCTTGCGCGACATCGCTCTAGCGCTATTCATTGGAATCATCGTTGGAACCTACTCAACGATCTTCATCGCAGCGCCGGTGTATTCGAACCTGCGCGAGGGTGAAGCCAAGTACGCCAAGGCAACCGAGAAGGTTCTAGCTTCTCGCTAAGCCTGGCAATGCGCTTGGTAGTCTTGGCTTAAGGAGCCAGTGTGACAGACCAAACGCCAACCAGCAGCATAAGCACCCTCAAGGGCATGCTGCCGAGAATCTTCTCGAAGTATGGCGCTTACACGGCTGAAGTAACTGAGATTCTTCGCGTGGTCAAGCTGAATCACCCGAAGGCCGACTACTCGATCATTGAGAGAGCCTTTCTCGTTGCAGAGGAGGCGCACCGTGAGCAAAAACGCAAGAGCGGTGAGCCTTACATAACCCACCCGCTTGCTGTCACCCAGATTCTTGCAGAATTGGGTATCGGCCCAATTACCCTTGCGGCCGCTCTGCTTCACGACACCGTAGAAGACACCGATTACAAACTGGATCAACTCGAGCGCGATTTCGGCGCAGAGGTTGCCATGCTCGTCGATGGTGTCACCAAGCTCGACAAGGTGAAATACGGAGACCACGCCCAGGCCGAAACCGTGCGCAAAATGGTCGTCGCGATGTCGAGAGACATCCGTGTGCTCGTGATCAAACTCGCTGACCGGTTGCATAACGCCCGCACCTGGGGTTTTGTGCCAATCGAGTCGGCGAGGCGCAAGGCGCAAGAGACCCTCGAAATATATGCGCCGCTGGCTCATCGACTAGGCATAAGCACCATCAAGTGGGAGCTTGAAGATATTTCGTTCTCAGTTCTCTATCCGAAGGTCTACGAAGAGATTGTCAACCTGGTCTCGCAACGGGCGCCACAGCGAGAACAATTCATCGAATCGATAATTGGCGAGATTGAAGAAGATCTTCGTGAAAGCAAAATCAAGGGCAACGTTGCCGGTCGACCAAAGCAGTACTACTCGATCTATCAAAAGATGGTGGTTAGGGGCCGTGAGTTCGACGACATCTATGACCTAGTCGGCATCCGTGTTTTGGTTGCTTCGATTCGCGACTGCTACGCGGTTCTCGGTGCTATTCACGCCCGTTGGAACCCGGTGCCTGGGCGCTTCAAAGATTACATTGCCATGCCGAAATTCAACCTGTATCAGTCGCTGCACACGACTGTGATGGGGCCAAAGGGTCGCACGGTCGAGATTCAGATTCGCACAAACGAAATGCATCAGCGAGCCGAATACGGTGTCGCTGCTCACTGGAAGTACAAGGAGCAATCTGGCACTAGCGGTGAAGTCGCCGACGAAGACCTAACCTGGTTGAAGCACCTCACAGACTGGCAAGCCGAAACCCAAGACCCAAGTGAATTCTTAGACTCGCTGCGCTTCGAAATCGGTGCAAAAGAGGTCTATGTCTTCACACCAAAGGGCAAGGTGATTGGCCTAACTGGTGGAGCCACTCCGGTCGACTTCGCCTATGCAGTGCACACGGATGTTGGTCACAGAACTATGGGTGCCAAGGTGAATGGCCGACTGGTTCCGCTTGAAACTCCGTTGAACTCGGGCGATGTTGTCGAAATCTTCACGAGCAAATCGCTAGAGGCCAGCCCATCAAAAGACTGGCTGAATTTCGTTAAGAGCCCGAGAGCCAGAGCCAAAATCAAGCAGTGGTTCAGCGCCGAGCGTCGCGAAGATGCGATCGAGCAGGGCAAGGAATCAATCGCTAAGGCGATGCGCAAGCACAACCTGCCGCTGCAAAAAATGATGTCGGGGGAGTCGTTGCTGAGCCTCGCTCAAGATCTCAGATTTGCCGACGTCGAAGCCCTATATGCAGCGGTCGGTGAAGGTCACATTTCATCGCAACAGGTTGTCGAGAAACTCACCGCGTCGCTTGCTACAGACTCTGACGCCGCAGAAGCAGTTTTCGAATTGCCGACCAAACCGAGAACTGTAAACCGCGAGCGTCAAAACTCCGCGGGAATTCTGGTCAAGGGTGATGCTGATGTAATGGCAAAACTTGCTCGTTGTTGCACGCCTGTGCCTGGCGACGAGATTCTTGGCTTCGTTACCCGCGGTAGCGGAGTTTCTGTGCACCGCACCGATTGCAAGAATGCGGATCAGCTCAAGCTCGAACCAGAACGAATTATGGATGTTTCTTGGGCGCCAAACTCTAAATCGTTGTTCTTGGTTCAAATTCAAATCGAAGCGCTCGACCGCGGTGGACTGCTCAGCGACGTAACCCGCGTGCTCAGCGAGCACCACGTGAATATTCTTTCTGCTTCGGTATCGACTCGAAGCGACAGAGTCGCGCTCAGTCGCTTTGTCTTTGAAATGGGAGACTCAAACACTCTCGAGCACCTTTTGAACGCCGTGAGACGAATCGAAGCCGTCTATGACGTCTATCGCGTCAACAACGGTTAATCGAACTAGTTAGCGGCTGCTCTAACGGTTTCTAGCCAAGCCTTGCGTGCGCTCAGGGCCTCGGTGGCATCCTTGATCTTCTTATCGTTCTTAGATGCGGTGGCTGCGGCCAGCTCGGCCTCTAGTTTCTTTATTGAGTCTTCGAGCTGGTTAATGACCGAGTTGCTTCTGTCGATAGATGCAGGATCTGTCTTGCGCCAGTGGTCTTGCTCGGCGTTTCTAACCTTGCTCTCGATTGCGCGAAGCTTTTCTTCGACTTCTCTGATCTTGTCTTTTGGAACCTTGCCAATCTTTTCCCACTTCTTCTGAAGCTCGAGCAGTGATCGCTTAGCCTCATCGAGTCCCTTGGCAGGGTCGATAGATGAATAGGTTTTGAGCAACTCAATCTTGGCCGCGAGGTTTTGTGACTGTTCGCCTGACTCGGCAACCGCTGTTACCTGTCGCGCAGAGTAGATGGTGTCGCCGGCTGCCTTGAAGCGAGCCCACAGTGCATCGTCAGACTTTCCTGGTGTGCGGCCAGATGCCTTCCAGGCATCGAGGAGCTTTCGGTATTCGGCAATGGAATCTGAACCGGCTGACGCTAGCTTCTCGGCAGACTCAACAATCTCATTCTTCTTGGCTCGAACTGCCTTGTTGTTTGAATCGAGTGATGCAAAGTATGCGCGCTTGTTGGTTTCGAACTTGGTGCGAGCAACCGAAAAACGCTTCCAGATTGGATCTGCCTCAGACTTGGCGATCTTCGGCCCAGACTTCTGAGCGGCCTGCCACTCTTCGAATAGCTTTGCGAATTTTTCTGCAGATTGCTTCCATTGGGTCTTTGCCGCGTCTTGGTTAGCGATGGCCTCTGCAGCTGCTGCAAGGTCGTTGCGCTTGGCTAATGCTGCTGCGATTGCTTCTTTGTTTGCCTCGGCCTTTAGCGTTCCTAGCTCTGCGATTTTTGGTGCGAGGGCCTCTACTCGGCTGCGCAATGAGTTCAAGTCGCCAACGGCGTTCGGCTCGGTGAGATCTGCTGCAAGCTTTGATGCCTGCCTTGGCAAGTTTGCTGCGTCGATCTTGTTCTTGACTCTTTGCTCGAGAATGCGAACCTGCGCCTCAAGATCAGCAAACTTGCGCTCAAAGAAAGCCATTGCCTCATCAGCGGAAACGTTCGGGTATTGACCGACCTTACGCTCAGAGCCAAGCTCAAGAACGTAAACGTTGTTTTCTGCGTCTACACGGCCGAATTTGATTGCTGACATGGGTAGCTCCTTTTGCTATACGCGATTGCGTTCGTTTGCGATTTGATTAGTTTAGAACGATGTTGCCGAGCTTCGTTTCGACGGCCGGTTTGCCATCGGTCTTTTTCGCCGAACCCGCGGCTACTCCAGCCTTGGTAATCGACTCAAGCCCAGATATTCCTGAGGTGATCTCGCCGAATACGGTGTAGTCAGGCAAGAGCGGAGAATCTGCGTAAACGATGAAGAATTGAGATCCATTCGTATATGCGCCACCCGAATTCGCCATCGCGAGCACGCCACGCTTATAGACGGCCGTGCCGGCTGCTGTTGCCGGTGGAGCATTCTCGATAGGTCCGAACGAATAACCTGGACCACCGGTTCCATCGCCGCTTGGGTCGCCGCACTGCAAAACATAAAGACCAGATGTGGTCAATCGGTGACAGCTGAGTCCCTTATAAAAGCCCTTCTTTGAAAGACTGATGAAGTTGGCGGTGGCCTGAGGGGCCTTGTCGCCGAAAAGTTTGATTCCGAGTGAAGCCTTGTTTACCTGCATGGTGCCGTTCCATTCGCGGTTCTCTGCAAGCGATGCAGCCGGAACGAGTGGACCATTGGTCTGTGCGGCCTCCGGGGTTGGCGAAGCAGAAGCTGAAGCACTCGAAGTTGGCTTAGCGTCTGGGTGAATCGCCGAATAGCCAAACTGGGCACCAACAGCAATCGCTAGTGCAACGAAACCCGCGACTAGAGCTAGGCGATTGTCTTTGCTGCCTCGCTTTTGATCGATGGCATGTTGCCTCTGCTTTTCCTCATACTGAGCAAGTTTGTTGCTAGTGCTGCTGTAAAGGTTCTGCTGCTTCTTCTTTGATGCCAAGACGTCCTCCAATAATTGGTCCTCGCCAATTTTACGCAGATTATTCGGGTCAGGTTTCTTGCGGGTAACCTAGAAAAATGGCTGAGAGCATGTTCGACGGGGTCGCTCCTTTGGCGGCTCGAATGCGCCCGAAGAGCATCGAAGAGGTTGTCGGTCAGCAGCACCTGCTCAAGCCTGGCTCTCCGCTTCGCAAATTGGCCGAGCCGGTTAGCGCCGATGCAAGAATCAGCACGGCCAGCGTTATTCTCTGGGGTCCACCTGGCACCGGCAAGACCACCTTGGCTAAGGCAGTCGCGTTTTCTAGCAACCGCAATTTTGTCGAATTGAGCGCTGTGACTGCCGGCGTCAAGGAGGTTCGCGAGGCCATCGAGAAGGCTCGCAATGATCGCGAGTCATTTGGCCTGAACACCATCCTGTTTCTAGATGAGATTCACCGCTTCAGCAAGGCTCAACAGGATGTTCTGTTGCCAGGGGTCGAGGGCGGCTGGATCGTTCTCATCGCCGCGACGACCGAAAACCCTAGTTTTTCGGTTATCAGCCCACTGCTTTCGCGGTCGCTATTGCTAACCCTGAATTCGCTTTCCGAAACTGAAATCCTGCAGCTTCTAGAGCGTGCCATGGCAGACTCCAGAGGGCTCAAGGGGCGATTCAGCGCTGCTGCCGAAGTATTGAATCAGATCGCTCTGGTCGCCGGTGGCGACGCCCGCCGCGCCCTTACTGTTCTTGAAGCGGCTGCAGCCTCGATCGAGGGCGAAGGCCATAGCCCATATGCAATCACAAGCGA
>CANGGA010000009.1 GCA_947453285.1 Microbacteriaceae bacterium
CCGAAGGCATCCTGGTTTACAAGTTCAGGAGAAGCGGTAACCGAGCTGTTGACCTCTATAACTTCGCCATCAACCGGAGCGTAAAGTTCGCCGACCGATTTAGTTGATTCAATCTCGCCACAAATCTTCATGTATGTGGTCCTGGCGCCAACCTTTGGCAGGTCTACGAAAACAACATCGCCGAGTTTTTCTGCCGCGTATGCGGTGATGCCGATGGTTGCCACATCGCCCTCAACCTTTAGCCACTCGTGCTCTTTTGTGTAGTGAAGTTCGCTTGGGTTAGACATGCTGACTATTGCTCTTTCTTGTAAAACGGCAATTTGACGATCTTGTAAGGTTCTAAGTTGCCTCGAACATCAACACTAATAGTGTCGCCGACCCCAAAATTGCGGTCGGTCAGGTATGCCATTGCCACCGGATAACCGAGGGTAGGCGAGAGCGCGCCAGAGGTGATTCGACCAATGGTTTCGCCGGTTTCTGGGTGGCGAAGTTCATATTCTGCGCGGGCCGCACGCTTGCCTTGGCCCACGATTCCGACCAAGCGCTCGGCGGGTTCTTGACGCTTTTGCAGAGCTTCGCGGCCAACGAACTCGTGATCTTCGTCTAGGCGAACTACGCGGCCAAGGCCAGCCTCGAAAGGTGTGTGATCTTCATCTAGCTCGTGGCCATAAAGCGGCATTCCAGCCTCGAGGCGAAGGGTGTCTCGGCAGGCAAGCCCGGCGGCGATAATTCCTTCTGCCGACCCAGCAGCAAGAATGGCGTTCCAGACCCGAGCGGCGTGCTCTGCAGAAACTAAGACCTCAAAGCCATCTTCACCGGTGTAGCCGGTTCGGCAAAGGTAAGCGCTCGCACCGTCGACCGTTGCTGCCGCGATTGAGTAGTACTTAAGCGGGTCAAGGTCTGTGTCGGTCAGGGTTTGCAAGATGCCGGTTGCCTTTGGCCCCTGAACTGCGATTAGCGCCCATTCGTCGCTCTGGTCTTCAACCAAAACCGCGAACTGGTCTTTGCGATCGTGCAGCGCGTGTGCAACGGCGTGACGATTACCCGCGTTTGCAATAACCAAGAAATTGTCATCGCCAAGTCGGTAGACAATCAGATCATCAATGATTCCGCCGTCTTTGTTGCAAATCATCGAATACTTTGCGCGGCCAACTGCAATTTCTGATGCCACGCCGATTAGAGCGTGATCTAGAAATACAGCTGCGTCGGAGCCTGTCACGAAAATTTCTGCCATGTGCGAGATGTCGAACGCACCGGCCGCGCTTCGAACGGCATGATGCTCGGCAAGGTCGCTGCTATAGCGCACCGGCATGTCCCAGCCACCAAAGTCGGTGAAGCTTGCTCCAAGTTTTACGTGCTCGTCGTGCAGAACTGTTTTAGCCATTTTTCTTTTCTACTTTGGTTGTTGCTGAGTGATGCAGTGAATTCCGCCACCGCGCGCAAACAGGGCTCGCGCGTCAACCAAGACAACATCTCTGTCGGGGTAGCACCGTTCAAGAATCGCTTTGGCGACCTGATCGTTTTCGTCTTCAAATGCGCACAAGATGACGCCGCCGTTAACGACGTAGTGGTTTATGTATGAGTAGTCGACCCATCCGTGTTCGTCTTTGAGAGTCTTTGGCGCCGGCATCGAAATCAAGTTGAAGCCACCGGCTTCTTCGAGTGTGCGCTTTACCTCGTGACTAACAGAGAAGTCGGGGTGGCTTTCGTCTTGTTGATCGTGAAACAAGATGGTGTCTTCGTTCACGAAACAGGCCACGATATCGATGTGGCCACGTGTTCCAAAAATTTCGTAGTCGCGGGTGAGTCCGCGGCGCACCCAAACGGCACGGTTTGTTCCGAGCTGACGGTGAATCTCAGCCTCGACCTCTTGACGGCTTAGGTCAGGGTTTCGCTCCTTGCCCAGCTGCACTGTCTCGGTGAGCAACACGGTTCCTGCACCGTTCACATGGATGCCACCACCTTCGTTTACCAAGGTTGAGGCCAGGCGTTCGACGCCCTCGTGCTTCGCCACAAGGCTAGCGATTGGTGCATCTGCCTCCCAAGCGGCCCAGCCGCCCTGGGCGCCCCAGCCGTTGAATACCCAGTCGACCGCTGCGATCTCGCCGGCCTCATTCTTTACAAAGGTTGGGCCGATATCGCGCATCCAGCCATCGTTCAGGTCAAAGTTCACAAGCTCGATGTTTTCAGCGAGCATGCCTCGAGCTTTTTGATGGTCTTGCTTTCGAACCACCATGTTGACCGGCTCGAACTGAGCGACCGCGTTAGCCACATTTGCCCAAGTCAGAAAGGCCTCTTCGGCATCTGCTTCGGTTTCACCGAGCGTGTAGTCGGCGCTCGGCCAGGCCATCCAAGTCTTCTCATGCTGAGTCCACTCAGCCGGCATGCGCCAAGCCATTAGTAGTTCACTCCAGCAATGCCACCGTCTTCGCCGTCGCCAGATTCGGTGCGACGATTAACCACTTCTTCGGTCAACATGTCATATGTGTCTGGACGACGAGTCGCCAAGAACGGAAACAGGTCGAGCCAGTCACGACGCTGATCGAGATCGATATCGGCAACGAGAACTTCGTCTGTGTCTCGACCGGCCCTTGCAAGAATGCGTCCGAACGGGTCGCAAATGAAACTGCTGCCATAGAAGGTGATTGAACCTTCGTTCCCATATCGGTTCGGCACCACCATGAAAGTTCCATTGCCAATTGCGTTTCCGATAATCACCTGGCGCCAAAGCGGCTCGGTGTCGAAGTCAGGGTGATCCGGTTCGCTTCCGATTGCGGTCGGGTAGGCGAGCAGCTCGGCACCGCGAAGGGAATAGTTGCGAACCACTTCGGCAAACCATTCATCCCAGCAAGTTGGCAAACCGATGTTTGCAATGGTCTCGTCGAATTCGATTTCATAAACCGGATACGGCTCGCCATCGGCAGGGCCAGGCGCAAAATATTTGTCTTCGTAATAGCCGGCGGTCACCGGAATGTGAAGTTTCGGAGTTCGCGCAATGATTCGACCGGCTGGGTCGACGATGATGGCAACATTTAGCCCGCGCCCATCGGCGAATGGCTGGTGCTCATAAAGCGAGATGTGCACGTGCACGTTGTTCGCTTTTGCCTGCTTGGCGGCGAAAAGATAGGTAGAACCGGTCTCGAGGTCTTCGGCGAGAAGGTTTGGGGTGTCGGTCGGCATGATGTCGGCCATGTAGCGGCTGAGTGTGAGTTCGGGCAGAAACACGATTTTCGCCCCTGCGTTGGCGGCCTCACGGATGCCTTCGGCAAGCACGGCTTCGTGTTCGCTCGGGTCTTCGTGCCACTTGGTCTGCACTAATGCGACTCGCAGCGGCTCGCGTTCGGCAGGCTTTACACGGCTCAGGCTCGGCAGGGCTTCGGCGATAGTTAGCTTCACGATTAGTCCTTCTCAATTCGATCGAGAATTTCGGCAATCGTTTCGATGGTGGTCGTCGGATTAACGATTGCAAAGCGCAGGTTTGGCTCGCCGCGGTGAGAGCTCGGCACGACAAAGGCAATCTGATCTGCGAGCAGCTTGTCGCTCCATGCGTCGTAGTCGCTTTGGTTCCATCCGTGTTTTTTGAAAACTACAACGCTGAGCATCGGTTCGCGAACCAGTTCAAGGTCGGCACGCTTGCGAATGAGTTCTGCCGCGTCGCGTGCCAGTTGGCAATTCGTTTCGACAGCCGCGCGATATGCCGCGACGCCGTGTGTTGCAAGCGAGAACCAAAGCGGCAAACCACGAGGGCGACGAGTGAGGTTAATTGCGTAGTCGCTCGGGTTCCACTCGCCCGACTCTGTGAGAGTGTCGAGATATTCACCGTGTTGCGTGTGTGCCTCGCGGGCAAGTTCAGGATTGCGATAAACCAACGCACAGGCATCGAACGGAGCGAACAACCACTTGTGCGGGTCGACGATAAAACTGTCTGCATTTTCGAGTCCGGAAAAAAGTTTGCGAGTGCTCGGAGCAAGTATTGCCGCAAGACCATAAGCGCCATCTACGTGCAACCAAATGTTGTGGCTCTTGGCAACCGAAGCAATTTCATCGATGCTATCGACGATGCCAAAGTTCGTCGTGCCTCCGGTGGCAACAATTGCAAAGACTTCGCGATCGCCAGCAGCGGCGAGAGCGCTGTCGACTGCTGGGCCACCGAGTTGACCGTCTTCGTCTGCTCGCGCGGCAATGATGTCTACGTCCATGACTCGAGCAGCGGTCTTCAGGCTCGAGTGAGCCTCGCTGCTGCAGATGAAGGCCCAACGTTCCGGCTTGTGACCGAGCCGCTTTTCGGCTGCGAACCTCGCCGCCACAAGGGCAGAAAGGTTTCCGATGGTTCCGCCCTGCACAAACACTCCACCGGCACCAGTCGGCAGGCCGGTCTCGCGAACCAACCACTCGATTACCTGGTTCTCGGCGAATACCGCCCCGGCGCCTTCCATCCAAGAGCCGCCATAAATGGCCGATGCCGAAACGATCAGGTCAAACAGTTTCGAAGCCTCGGTTGGCGCAGAAGGAATGAATGACAAATAGCCAGGATGGTCAGTGCTGATAGTCGAAGGAGCCAACACCTCGCCAAAAAGTTCTAACGCTGCCGAACCGCCAAGACCCTTCTCTGTGATGGTTTGACCAGCGAGTTCGTTGAGAACCTCTAGCGGTTTTGGTGAATCGAGTGGCGGAGGAGCATAGCTGAGTCGAGTGCGCGCATATTCGAAGACCGCTTCGCGCAGCTCTCCGGTGACTTCGTGCATCTTTGCACTCTCAGGGGTTGGCACTTTTGGTTTGCTACTTCTTCTTTGCTCGACGGGCGATAGAAATCACGAAGCCAAATGCACTCAGTGCGAGCAAGGCCCAAAATAGCCAGCGCTGTTGTTCAACGATGGCGGCGCAAGAAGTCCAGCCTTCGGTCTGCACGGCATCGACACAGTTATTTGGGTTGAGCAATCCGATTAGAGAGGCGAGTGCCGCAACGACCGAGACGGTAGCAATCATCGCCCAACTGTTGTTTTTTACTTCGGCCATTATTCGGCAACCTCAGAACTCTCGTTGCCGGCTGGGCCAGCTGCGATGTCAGCCCGCACTTCATCCATGTTCACGTTGCGAACGGCCGAGATAAGTTCGTCGAGCATCGGCGCTGGCAGAGCACCGGCACGGTTGTAAAGCATGATGCCATCGCGAAAAACCATGAGCGTCGGAATCGAAGTGATCTCGAGCGCCCCGGCCAAGTCTTGGTTGGCTTCGGTATCGACCTTGCCGAAAATTATGTCTTGATTCGCTTCGCTTGCGGCTTCAAAGATTGGGCCGAATTGCTTGCAAGGGCCGCACCACTCCGCCCAAAGATCAACTAGAACGATGCCAGGCGAGGTCACGATTTCACCGAAGGCGTTGAAATCTAGTTCGACGGTTGCCATTTTTTGCTCCTCGCGGTTTGGGCCACCACTATTCCGACGATGACCAAGGCACCGCCGATAGTTTGCGACAGGTCAATCTTCTCGCTAAGCCACAGAAATCCAAAAACGAAGGCAAAAATGGTCTCGGCAGTGCTGGCAATGCCAACTCCACTTGCCGAAAGGTGCCTCATCGCCAAAAACGTAAACAGCATCGGCGCGAATGAACCAAAGATTGCCACCCAAATCAGCAGCCCCCAGGTTGGTAGGGTCAGTGCGGCAAGGTTGCCCGAGAGATTCACCGGTTTTGCAAAATCGATCAAACCCACCGGATGAATGTTGGCGGCTATCGCCCAGAAGATGGTGGCTGCCAAGAACGCATAGAACATGGTCGAGAACGCATCGCGTTTGCGTTGAACGTGTTCGCCCATGATGAAGTAGCTGCTCAAGAAGATTGCGGCCAGAACGCCGAAGAGCACGCCGGTCGGGTTGAGCCACGCGGCCCACGGTTTAGCCACCACGGTGAGACCGGCGAGCACCAGGGCAACGGCAAGCCAGATTCGACCGCGCACCTTTTCTTTGAAGATGAAATATGAGGCGATTGGCACAAGAACGATTGCGGTGTACTCAATAAGAAGTGCGATGCCCACCTGCAAGTTGGCAACCGCGTTGCTGTATGCCCACTGCATCAGTCCAACGCCGACTACGCCGAACACCGCGAAAAATGGCACATCTCGACGAGCGAGCTTGAATGCTCTCGGCTTGGTTAGGGCCACGCCGATGCCGGCGAAAAGTGCCACCGCGGCCGAGCGAAACAGCACGAGTTGTTCTGCAGAGATTCCGCTCTCGATGAGCACCTTGGTGGTGCTCGCGTTTAGGCCAAAAAGCAAAGAGCTGGTTAGTGCCAAAAACACGCCTAGCGTTGGGTGCTTGTGATTTTGGCTCATTTGAAAAGCCTAGGCTAGACAAATGACTAGTTTCGTTTTAGGGGGCGGTTGCTTCTGGTGCCTCGACAGCACATACATGCAGTTCAAAGGCGTAAGCGACGTTGAGGTCGGCTACATGGGTGGCGCGATTGCCAACCCGAGCTATGAACAGGTCTGCGAGGGAAACACCAACCACGTCGAAGTCGCACGTGTGATCTTCGACGAAACCGTGGTTCCGGCAGAAGTCATTTTGGATATGTTCTTCACCCTGCATGACCCAACTCAGTTGAACCGTCAGGGCATGGATGTTGGCACCCAGTATCGCTCGGCGATGTTCTATGAAGACGAAGCGCAGAAGTCGTTGTTTGAGGCGGCACGCGATCGTGCCATCGAACTTTGGGGAAACGGCATCGTCACCGAGATCGTTCCGGTTGAGCAGTTTTGGATGGGTGAGGAGTATCACCAGGACTTCTTCGAGAAGAACCCAAACCAGGGATACTGCAACGCAGTTGTGCTGCCGAAGATGCAAAAGGTGCGCGCCAAATTCACTCAGTACATTCGCTGATTTCTGCACAGCAGTTCGTGGTCGCCAGTTATCCACAGAATTGAATATCTTTAACTCTTAGCGATTGCTCTCAGCCAATCTCTATCTAGCGAACACTTCTTCGCATTAGAGAGAGGCAAATCAGTGTCAGAGATCATCACAGTCACAGGTTTGGTAGCAACCACACCTCGCCACTTGGTCACCCAAGATGGCCTTCCAATTACTTCGTTTCGCATGGCTGCATCGCACCGCCGATTCGATCGCACGGCTAACAAATGGGTCGACGGCGAGACCAACTGGTTCACCGTCACGTCCTTTCGTCAACTGGCAATCAATTCAGCTGGCTCGGTGTCGAAGGGCGAGCGAGTTTTGGTCACCGGCAAACTGCGAGTTCGCGACTGGGACAACGGCGAACGCGCCGGCACTTCGGTCGAGATCGAAGCTGAGGCTCTTGGCCACGACCTCACCTGGGGCACCGCAACCTTCACCCGAACCGTTTTGGTTCGCGAGCCCGACCCTTCTGACGAAGCGACCGAGCCAGAGGTGGCAGACGAGCGAGAGTTAGTCGCCGCCAAGTAACCCCAAAGACTGCTGTGCCGGCAGACGACCCCCTCAGTTCTGCCGGCCCAGCGCCAAACCTCTTTTCGAGAGAGGCTGGCGCTCTCTCGCCAAAGCGTGCATTCATAGAGCTCAAGTTGAAGCCAAATTTGGTCGGGTAAACTCATCCCGACAGCATGCGGGTGCGAGAGAGCGCCATTTATCGAAAAGAGAGCACTACATTGGCTGAATTCATCTATCAGATGATCAAGGCGCGCAAAGCGCACGGCGACAAGGTCATCCTTGATGACGTAACCCTCGCCTTCTATCCGGGTGCAAAAATCGGTGTGGTTGGCCCTAACGGCGCCGGAAAGTCGACCGTCATGAAGATCATGGCCGGCCTCGACACCCCGAGCAACGGTGAAGCCCGTCTGGCAACCGATGCAACCGTGGGCATTCTGTTGCAGGAGCCTCCGCTTGACGAATCTCTGACTGTGCTCGGCAACGTTGAGCTCGCCGTAAAAGAAACCAAGGCGAAACTCGACCGCTTCAACGAAATCTCTGCGCAGATGGCAGAGCCAGACGCAGACTTCGACACACTGCTAGCCGAGATGGGCATTCTGCAGGAGCAGATCGATCACCTCGATGCCTGGGATCTAGACAATCAACTAGAACAGGCCATGGATGCACTGCGTTGCCCGCCTGGTGATTTGCCAGTGACCAACCTTTCGGGTGGTGAGCGTCGCCGCGTTGCGCTTTGTAAGTTGCTTCTTGAAAAGCCAGACCTACTTTTGCTCGATGAGCCAACCAACCACCTCGATGCCGAGTCGGTTCTCTGGCTAGAGCAGCACCTCGCGAAATATCCGGGTGCAGTCTTGGCAGTCACACACGACCGTTACTTTCTAGACAACGTTGCCGAGTGGATTCTCGAACTCGACCGCGGTCGCGCCTACCCATACGAAGGCAACTACTCGACCTACCTAGAGAAGAAGCGCGAGCGTCTCGAAGTAGCCGGCAAAAAAGACGCAAAGCTTGCCAAGCGCCTAAGCGAAGAACTCGAATGGGTTCGCTCGAACTCAAAGGCTCGCCAGACCAAGTCGAAGGCTCGTCTAGCCAAGTATGAAGAAATGGCAGCCGAGGCAGATCGCACCAGAAAGCTCGACTTCGAAGAAATTCAGATTCCGGTCGGTCCTCGTCTCGGAAACATTGTTCTCGAAGCCCACAACATCAAGAAGGGCTTCGGCGATCGCACTTTGGTCGAAGGCCTCAGCTTCACGCTTCCGCGAAACGGAATCGTTGGAGTCATCGGTGCGAACGGTGTCGGAAAGTCGACCCTATTCAAGAGCATCGTTGGCCTAGAAAAGATCGACAGCGGTGAACTCAAGATTGGTGAAACCGTAAAGATTTCATATGTCGACCAGTCACGCGCCGGAATCGACCCAACCAAGACTTTGTTTGAGGTAGTTTCTGACGGCCTCGACTTCATGATTGTTGGCAATCAAGAGATTCCATCTCGCGCATATGTCGCAGCCTTTGGTTTCAAGGGCGCAGACCAGCAGAAGCCTGCGGGAGTTCTCTCTGGTGGTGAGCGCAACCGTTTGAACCTGGCACTTACCTTGAAGCAGGGCGGAAACCTATTGCTTCTAGACGAGCCGACAAACGACCTCGACGTAGAAACGCTTTCGAGCCTAGAGAATGCACTGCTCGAGTTTCCTGGTTGTGCTGTGGTCATCACACACGATCGTTGGTTCCTCGACCGTGTGGCAACCCACATCCTGGCCTACGAAGGCACCGAAGATAACCCGGCTAACTGGTATTGGTTCGAAGGAAACTTTGAGTCATACGAAGAGAACAAAATTCAGCGACTCGGTGCCGAAGCTGCAAAGCCTCACCGTTCGACATACCGCCGCCTCACTCGCGACTAAGAATCGAAACAGCGCCGCAAAGTTTGCGACGGGTTATCTAGTCGGCAAACTCCGGAACGCGCACCATGCCCTCTTGCGCGACGGTGGCAAGCAGCAGGCCTTCACGGTTGAAGATTCGTCCTAGGGCAAGGCCGCGACCACCCTGTGCACTTGGCGACTCTTGAACATAGAGCATCCACTCGTCGGCACGGCCGTCACGATGAAACCACATCGCATGATCGAGGCTCGCCGACTTCAACCCGCGATGCGACCAGGCGATTCCGTGACGGCGATAGATGCTCTCGAGTATCGAATAGTCACTCGCGTATGCCATAGCCGCGCGGTGAATTTGCGGGTCATCTGGCAGAGTGCCGAGAGCCTTTAACCAAACCGCCTGGTGGGCAACCTGTTCGCCATCAACCTTGAAATAGATTGGCGAGGTCACGTGGCGCATGTCGAATGGCCTGGCCTTGGCCCAATACTGAACCACCGGATGTTCGCTGTCGCCAAGCAACTCGGCTGCGGTCGGCAAGTCTTCTGGGCTTGGAACATCGTCTGGAAACGCATCCTGGTGATTTAGCCCTGGGTCTGTGTCTTGAAAAGATGCAATCATCGAGAAGATTGCCTGACCGTTTTGAAAGGCCTGCACTCGTCGGGTGCTGAAACTTCGACCGTCGCGAAGGCGATCTACCGAGAAGGTGATTGGAAGATCGATATCACCTGGTCGCAAAAAGTAACCGTGCAGTGAGTGAACGTTGCGAATGCCCTCGGTGTCGACGGTGTTGGTTGCGGCTACCAGACTCTGAGCTAGCACTTGGCCGCCATAAACTCGCCCGTGAGGCATCCACTGCGATGGGCCTTCGAACAGATCTTCGCCGCCAGCGGCATTCTCGATTTTTTCGAGGTGCAGGGTGCGAAGCAGATCATCCAGTGGATTTTCTGGAATAGGAACTGACATGATTCTCCGAACTGCGAATGCAAATACCCCGCAAAAGGTAGTTTAGAGAGCGATGAATAAAGACTTTGTGCTTCTAGATGAACAATCGACCAAAGATATGCAGTCATATCTCAGTCGGGCGAAGCGACTCGACCCAGACGGCTTGGTGCGCTTGCGCGCATTCGGCAATGTCTTGGCCGCTTATGTCGCTCCAATTTTCTCTGGAAGCATTCTCGACGGTGGTCCAACCGTAATCGGTCTTCGCACCAGTGAACTTACCCAGGATGCCGAAGTAGACACGCTTGTTCCGATCGCGGCGGTGCTCGATCGCCTCGCCAAGGTTCTCGAGAGCGGCACAGCAGAGTTTCGCGTTGAGGTTCCTGAGACTAGCCAACGCGCATCTTGGGCGGGCATCTCACCGCCACGTTCCGGCTGGATTGCAGAAGGCGTGATCAACGAGGTTGAGCTAACCGAGATTGCCCGAAATGGCATTCAAGAGGTCGCCGATACCTTGCCGGCTTCTGTTGGCGGGCCGATTGCCGCCCGAATTCGCGGCGAGATCTGGGGCAGGGGAATTCAGCGCGACGTGCGCATTCCGACCGGAGCGGCTTTTGTGGCTGCAGGTCTCGGCTTCATGACCGAGGGCGAAGACATCGGTGTCTATTTTGCAGACAAGTGGGTTCGCCTAAGCAGCGATTTTGGGCACGTCATCGCCCGCGAGGCCTCAGCAGTTATTTAGTCTTCAAAACTATTGAGCATGGCAGTGGCAGCGCGGTCTAGGTAGCCCCAAAGTTCGGCCTCGAGCAATTGCGGTAACTCAATCGATTCGACGGCTGCGCGCATGTGCAACAGCCAACGCTCGCGCGCGAGCGGGTTGATCTTGAATGGCATGTGTCGCATCTTTAAACGCGGATGCCCGCGCTGCTCTTGATAGGTGGTTGGGCCACCCCAGTATTGCTCAAGAAAAAGCTGCAAACGCTCTGCCGCTGGCCCGAGGTCTTCTTCTGGATACATCGGGCGAAGCACGTCATCGGTGGCCACGCCCTCATAAAACTTTGCGACTAACTTGCGAAAGGTTTCGGTGCCGCCGACGCGCTCATAAAAGTTTCCTTCGATGTTGAGCTCGCCACTTAGTCCTTTGATGCGAACGGTTTCTACTCGCTCGGCGTCAGAGAAATCTTGCTCGTCTGACAATTACTTAACGGCCTTGCCGCCGACCTCGACATAAATCGGAGTCTTGTCTGAGGCGAGCGTGATTTTTGCAGAATCGAGTTTCGTCTTAATTCGCAAGCGCAATTCGCGAGCGACATCGTCTGCGTCTTGCGGGCCAACCTGCTGAACCAATCGAATGACTACCTGGTCGCCGGTGATCGACTGAATTCCCCACACCTCTGGCTTGCTAAGCATGCGCTTTGCAAAAGAGTTGTCTTTGAAAAGTTCGTTTGCCGCTTCGAGAATGGCATCCTGGGCTTTGTCGATTTTTACGTTGTAGCTAAACGGAATGTCGAGCACGACTCGCGACCATCCTTGAGAATGATTGCCGACACGAACAATTTCGCCGTTGCGCACATACCAAAGCACGCCGTTAACATCGCGAACCTGGGTAACACGAAGACCAACATTTTCGATGACACCATTTGCTTCGCCGAGGTCGACGCTGTCGCCAACACCGAACTGGTCTTCGAAGATGATGAACAGACCGCTGATCAGGTCTCGCACCAGACTCTGCGCACCAAAACCGAGAGCGGCACCCAAGATTCCGGCGCTGGCAACAAGTGCACCAACGGCTATGCCGAGCTCGCCGAGCACCGAACCGGCTGCAAACAACAAGAGTGACCAGGTGATCAGGTTGCTCATAACCGAGGCGAGGGTCTTCGCGCGCTGAACAACG
Organism: Microbacteriaceae bacterium; assembly: GCA_947453285.1. Lineage (GTDB taxonomy): Bacteria > Actinomycetota > Actinomycetes > Actinomycetales > Microbacteriaceae > Rhodoluna. Next base: position 12,121 of record CANGGA010000009.1, read on the forward strand.
CGAGCCTTGGCAATCGGAGATTCGCTCAGCGACCTAGCGTCGGATTGAGCGAATTTGCCTCTGGTTCCGGCTTCGATTCCTTTGAGCACGCGGCTCACCGAAACCAGCAGAATCCAGCGAACCAACACGGTTCCGATAACAATCAAAACGATTCGAATCAGCGTGTGCCACTGCTGCCAAAAGTCAGGCCACCAAGTCAAAAAGTTCTGCATGATTAACCTCGCTCGTCACGCTTCTGAGCGGCAAGCGCGCGATCAACCGCTGCCATGTTCTCGATCATGATTCGGCGAAGTGCAGGAATCTCCTTGATTTGCGGCTTCGCAATCCACTCGCGAGTCTTCGCGGCCAGTGCCTCGTTTGCCAAATAGACCGGATAAAGGTTGATCATCAGGTATTCGGCAATCTTGAAGGTGTGTAGCTTCCAGACGTGCAGCGCGCTTTCGAAGTAGCGGTCAACATAAGGCTCGAGCAGGCCGAGGTCGTGAACGCGACCAAAACCAAGACTCGCAGCGTTCACTAGGGCATTCGACAGCTCCTTGCTTTCGACCAGAAGCTTCCAAGCGGCCTCTTTTGCTGCTGCGGTTGGCAGAGCGGCTCTCGCGCCGGCTGCTGCCTTCTGTCCGTTTGCGGTGTTATCGCGCTCGAGTTCTGCGTCGATGTCTGCCTCGGTTGCGCGACCGGCAACCACCAGTCCGGTTAAAAGATCCCAGCGCAAATCTGCGTCTACCTCAAGACCGTGTAGCTTCTCGCTGCCATTGAGCATTGCTTCTAGGGCGTCGAGGTGGGCAGCGGTTTTCGCAAACTGCGGAAAGAACTTCATTAGTTGCAACTGGATGTCGCTGCCAGGTGCGGCGCTTCTTGCGAGCGCAAGCAAACCATCGCCGATTTCAATCATTGTTGCTTCGCGGTGTGACTCTGCAACATAAAGGTTTCCGGTGGTCACCAGCTGACGAAGCAAAGTCAAAATGGTGGTCGACTCGGTTTCGGTTGCGATGTTGTTAAGCACCAGCTTTACAAACTCGCGCGGGTTAGTTTCTGCGTCGCGGGTTGCGTCCCAAGCGGCTCCCCAAACGACAGTTCGAGCGAGTGAGTCTTCGAATTTGCTTAGGTGATCAACAGCTGTTTTCAGTGAACGCTCGTCGAGGCGAATCTTGGCGTATGCAAGGTCTTCGTCATTAAGCAAGATCAAATCAGGCTGTGCCATGCCAACGAGTTCGCTTACATCCGTGCGTTCGCCATCGACATCGAGTTCGATTCGGTGAACGCGCTTGAGGCTGCCGCCATCGAGGTTGTAGAAACCAATTGCCATGCGGTGAGGGCGAATGGTTGGGTGTTCGGCGATAGCGGTTTGCAAAACTGCAAACTTGGTCAGGTTGCCGGCTGCGTCGACCTCGAACTCAGGGCGAAGGGTGTTCACACCAGCGGTCTCGAGCCAGTTCTTCGACCAGCTCTGCAAATCGCGACCAGACTGAGCCTCGAGCTCGCGAAGCAGATCGACCAATTCGGTGTTCTGGTATGCGTGCTTCTTGAAATAGGCACTGACGCCGGCCATGAACTTCTCTTGACCAACAAATGCAACAAGCTGCTTCAAGACAGAAGCGCCCTTTGCATAGGTAATGCCATCGAAGTTGACCTGAACATCTTCAAGGTCATTGATCTCGGCGACAATCGGGTGGGTAGAAGGCAGCTGGTCTTGACGGTATGCCCACGATTTCTCGAGTGCAGCGAATGTGGTCCAGGCGCCGTGCCACTCGGTGGCCTCCGCGGTTGCCAGGGTCGAAGCATATTCGGCGAATGACTCGTTCAACCAAAGGTCGTTCCACCATTTCATGGTGACCAAGTCGCCGAACCACATGTGCGCTAGTTCGTGAAGAATCGTGACGACGCGGCGTTCCTTGGTTGCGTCTGAAACCTTTGATCTAAAGACATAGGTCTCGGTGAAGGTAACCGCTCCGGCGTTTTCCATCGCGCCAGCGTTGAACTCTGGAACGAAAAGCTGGTCATATTTTTCGAATGGGTAAGGCACATCGAACTGCTTCTCATAGAACACGAAGCCCTCGCGGGTCTTGTCGAAGATGTAGTCG
>CANGGA010000010.1 GCA_947453285.1 Microbacteriaceae bacterium
GGCTTTGGTTGTTCAAGACCAGACGCCGGCAAAATTTCACCGTAAAGTTTCTCGATTGAGGCAACCAGCCCATTCATGCTGCCTTGGTGCTCATAGGTAGCCAGGCGCATGGCAGGCAACTCAAAGACTTGCAAACCACTCAAGTCTTCTGGCAATTTGTCTACAGCCTGGCCAACAAACTGGGTTAGCAAACCTTCTTCACCAGAGGCGGCCGGGCGAGTAGCAGCGATCATGCGCCCCTGGTATGCGATGCCGATGCTTTCAAGCTTCTCGAAAACTTTTTGCCAAACCGGTCCGAGAATCTCTTGACCGTTGAACTTTGGCGACATGCCGCCATAGAAGTCAGCCTCAATGCCTACGAGAGTCGTTGCCGCAAAATCGATAACTTCAAATTTGGCAGTCATTAAAGCGCAAGTCTTCTTTCAACCACGCGGGCGATGCGATCAGCCCACGATTGAGCCGAGCCCTCATCGGCGGCCTCGACCATAACGCGAACCAACGGCTCTGTGCCAGAGGCGCGAAGCAAGACGCGACCGGTGCCGTGCAACTCTGCCTCTGCGTCGCGAACCGCCGCCTGCACCTCTTCGTCGCTATCGACGCGAGCCTTGTCGACGCCCTTCACGTTGATCAGCACCTGCGGCAAAATCTTCATGACGCTAGCCAATTCGGCTAGAGACTTTTTGGTGCGGGCAACCTCGGCTGCCAGCTTTAGCCCGGTGAGGATTCCATCACCGGTAGTGGCAAAGCGCGAGAAGATGACATGGCCCGACTGCTCGCCGCCAAGGGTATAGCCGCCTTCGCGAATCTGCTCGAGCACATAGCGGTCGCCGACTTTGGTCTCAATCATTTCGATGCCGGCTGCCTGCATGGCAAGTTTCAAACCGAGGTTGCTCATCACGGTTGCAACCAGGGTGTTGCGAGCTAGTTGCCCGCGCTCTTTCAAGCTCAACGCCATGATTGCCATGATCTCGTCGCCATCGACAATCTTGCCGGTGTGGTCAACTGCGAGGCAGCGGTCTGCATCGCCATCGTGTGCAATGCCAAGGTCGGCGTTGTGCTCGAGAACCGCAGACTGAAGTGCGCTCAAGTGAGTCGAACCATAGCCGAGGTTGATGTTGTGGCCGTCTGGGTCTGCGCCAATCACAATTACCTTGGCACCGGCGTCAACGAATGCCTGAGGCGAAACACCAGAGGCGGCGCCGTGCGCGCAGTCGACAACTACCTTCAAGCCGTCGAGGCGATTAGGCAGCGCCTTGAGCAGGTGAATGATGTAACGATCTTCTGCATCTGCAAAACGGGATACGTGACCGACTGCACCACCAACCGGTGCGAGTTTGTCTTCGTGCATCAACGCTTCGATTTTGTCTTCGAGTGCGTCGTCGAGCTTGTGCCCGCCGCGCGCAAAGAACTTGATGCCGTTGTCTGGCGCAGGGTTGTGCGATGCAGAAATCATTACGCCGAAATCGGCATCCATGTCTGCGGTTAGAAAAGCCGTGGCAGGGGTGGGCAGAACACCCGCGTCAAAAACGTCAACCCCCGAACTGGCTAGCCCCGCAGCAACTGCGGCTGCGAGAAACTCACCAGAGATTCGGGGGTCACGACCAATAATGGCCTTTGGCTTTTCGCCACGGTTTCGACTGTCTTCGCCAAGAACGATTGCCGCTGACTGAGCCAACTTCATGGCCATCTCAACGGTTAGGTCGCGGTTAGCTAACCCACGAACCCCGTCGGTGCCAAATAGCCTCGCCATAGTTCGAGATTAGCCGAAGGCGTCGAAGAAGCGGTTTAGCGCTTCGAGAACTGAGAAGCCTTGCGAGCCTTCTTGAGACCGGCCTTCTTGCGCTCGATAACACGAGGGTCGCGCTTCAAGAAGCCAGCCTTCTTTAGAGCCGCACGGTTGTTGTCGCGGTCGATCTCGTTTAGGCAACGAGCAATGCCAAGACGCAATGCGCCAGCCTGACCAGCGATGCCACCACCTGAGATGCGAGCAACTACGTCGTAGGCGCCCTTCAACTCAAGAACGGTGAATGGGTCGGTGATTAGCTGCTGGTGCAACTTGTTTGGAAAGTAGTCCTCTAGGGTGCGGCCGTTAACCTTGATCACACCAGTTCCAGGAACAATGCGCACACGTGCGATTGCCTGCTTGCGACGACCAAGACCAGCGCCTGGCTGAGTCAATGGGCCACGTGACTTTGCAGGAGCCTTAGCTGCTGGAGTCTCGGTGGTGTAGCTCTCTGGTGCTACTACGTCTGCGGTTTCGTTCTTAGCCATGAATTATTCTCGAGTCTTCTCTTGCGCGCTTACTGAGCGACCTGGTCGATGATGAAAGGCTTTGGCTGCTGAGCTGCGTGTGGGTGCGCTGGGCCTGCATAAACCTTGAGCTTTGTGAGCTGAGCTGCACCTAGCTTGTTCTTTGGAAGCATGCCCTTGATCGCCTTTTCAACTGCGCGCTCTGGGTTCTTCTCTAGCAACTCTGCATAAGTAGTTGCAGTCAAGCCACCTGGGTAACCAGAGTGACGGTAAGCCTTCTTCTGAAGCAACTTCGCACCGGTCAACGCGATCTTCTCTGCATTGATGATGATCACAAAGTCACCGTTGTCCATGTGAGGAGCGAACGTTGGCTTGTGCTTGCCGCGCAATAGAGTCGCAGCCTGAGTTGCTAGACGACCTAGAACAACGTCGGTAGCGTCAATGATGAGCCACTCGTTGTTTAGCTCGTGAGCCTTTGGTGAATAAGTACGCACGTTAAATTGCCTTCTACTTCTTGCTTCGGATGAATCCACATAAATTCACCACGAGAGTTCGCAGTTCGGGATTCGTTAGTTCGCCGGGGAAAGCCGGCAACGAGTTCCAAGTTTAGCCCGAATTGCGGGCATTGGTCAAACTCTAGTTTTCGTCTAGAGAGCGCAGATTCTGGGCTTTTTCGGCCTGGGCGGCCAGTTGATCGTCGGCCGGGTAGCCGATGCGAAGCAGGGTCAATCCGTGCGGCGAAACCACCTTGTAGCTGCCCTCGCGGTTTGCCTTTTCGAGCAACTCCTTGACCTTGGCTGGGGTGGCCCGCCCCTGGCCGACAGCCAAAAGTGCCCCGACGATTGAGCGAACCATGTTGTGACAGAAGGCATCGGCCTGAATCTCGATTTCGACTACGTCGCCACTGCCGCGCACGACCGTGATTTCTTGTAATTCACGGATGGTGGTCGAGCCCTCGCGCGGCTTGCAGAAACTCGCGAAATCGTTCAGCCCGATCAGATAGCTGCCGGCCTCGTTCATGGCGGCCAGGTCTAGGTCGCCGGCAACATCCAAGGTGAATCGAGATTCGAGGGCGCTCTTGAAGGCGAGGTTGTCGGCTAGCCGATATCGGTAGCGGCGATTGATGGCCCCAAATCGGGCGTCGAAACCGGCGGGCGCAACGGTAACTGCCGCAACGCGAATATCGTCTGGCAATAGGCGGTTGAGTTTGTATGCGATATCGTCGATGGTTTCGCGACCGAGTCGCGCAAGTTGAACTTCGGTCAGGTCGAAGTGCGCCACCTGATGAAGGGCGTGAACGCCGGCATCGGTTCGGCCGGCTACTCGCAATGAGAAATCGATTTCGCTTTCGCCGAAGATCAAAGTTAGTGCTTCGAGAAAAGCTCCTTGAATTGTGCGCAAATCTGGTTGCTTCGACCAGCCATAAAAATCGGTGCCGTCATAGCCGAAGTCGATCTTTAAACGAGTGAACCCGTCAACAGTGATGTCAACGGGTTCGCTCATGTAAATCGAGATTACTCTGCTGCGGTCTCTTCTGCAGGAGCTTCGGCTGCTGGAGCCTCAGTTGCTTCTGCTTCGACTGCTGCTGCGTCTGCAACAACCTCGGTTGCCTCAGCTTCAACAGCTGCCTCTTCAAAGACCTCTGCAGCTTCTGCTGCGTTTGCCTTGATTGAGTTGGTCAACTTGGTCTTGTTAGCCTTTGGCTTTGCGTTCACTGGCTCAAGAACTAGCTCGATGAGTGCCATCGGAGCGTTGTCGCCCTTACGGTAGCCAAGCTTGGTGATGCGAGTGTAGCCACCCTGACGATCTGCAACCTGAGGTGCGATGTTGGTGAACAACTCGTGCACAACTGACTTCTCAGTTAGCTGAGCGATTACACGACGACGAGCCGCTAGGTCTCCGCGCTTTGCGAAGGTTACTAGGCGCTCTGCCAACGGACGAAGACGCTTGGCCTTGGTCTCGGTGGTAGTGATCTTGCCGTGCTTGAACAATGAGGTAGCCATGTTGCGAAGCATTAGGCGCTCGTGCGCTGGTCCGCCTCCGAGACGTGGGCCTTTAGTTGGTGCTGCCATTAGATTTCTCCTCTTGGATGAGCGACAGGCTTATGCCTGGTCGCCTTCTTCGTCGTCGTAGTTAGCGCTGAAGTAGGTAGCGTCAAAGCCCGGAACTGAGTCGCGGAACTTTAGGCCCATTGAGGTGAGCTTGTCGCGCACCTCGTCGACCGACTTGCTACCGAAGTTGCGAATGTTCATCAACTGGTCTTCTGAAAGGTTGATCAACTCTGCAACAGTGTTGATGCCTTCGCGCTTTAGGCAGTTGTATGAGCGAACGGTTAGGTCTAGCTCTTCGATTGGCATTGCCAATTCTGGTGAGAGGTTTGACTCAACTGGTGCTGCACCTAGCTCGATGCCTTCGGCAGTCTCGTTCAATTCTTTTGCAAGACCGAACAAGGCAACCAAGGTGCTGCCTGCTGATGCAACTGCATCTTCAGGAGTCATCGAAGGCTTGGTCTCAACGTCGACGACTAGCTTGTCGAAGTTGGTGAACTCACCGGCACGAGTTGCCTCGACGCGGTACGAAACCTTTAGCACTGGCGAGTAAATCGAGTCGATTGGAATCCAGTCGGCGTCAGCGTTTGGGTTGCGGTTCTGTGAAGCCTGAACGTAGCCACGGCCACGCTCGATGGTTAGCTGCAACTCGAACTTTGCCTTTGCATCAAGAGTCGCAATGACTAGGTCTTTGTTGTAAATCTCTACGCCAGCAGGAACCTGGATGTCGGCAGCAGTAACCTGACCGGCACCGTTCTTGATTACGTGTGCAACAACTGGCTCATCGTTGTCGCTCGAAACAACGAGCTCCTTGATGTTCAAGATGATCTCGGTGACGTCTTCTTTTACGCCATCGATGGTGGTGAATTCGTGCTTCACACCAGCAAAACGAACGTTGGTGACTGCAGCACCAGGGATCGATGAAAGCAAGGTGCGACGAAGAGAGTTTCCGAGGGTGTAACCGAAACCTGGCTCAAGTGGCTCGAGGGTGAAGGTTGCGCGGTTTTCGCCGGTTGAAACTGGCTTCAATGTTGGACGCTGTGCAATTAGCACTATTGGTTCCTTTCACAAAGACATCCACTATTTGATGTCTAGTTGTTTGGACTCCGCAGTGGCCACTGCGAAGCTTTGTTACGGGTGAAGTTTTCGGTAGCGGGGTTTATTCGCGCTGTCGAAGATGGCGCAGTTGACTAGACGCGGCGGCGCTTTGGAGGGCGGCATCCGTTGTGAGCCTGTGGGGTCACGTCAGAAATTGAACCAACCTCAAGACCAGCAGCCTGAAGTGAACGGATAGCGGTTTCGCGACCTGAGCCTGGGCCCTTCACGAATACGTCAACCTTCTTTAGGCCGTGCTCCTGTGCCTTGCGAGCAGCCGACTCAGCAGCAAGCTGAGCAGCGAACGGGGTTGACTTGCGTGAACCCTTGTAGCCAACGTCGCCTGACGATGACCATGAGATAACCGCTCCGGTTGAGTCGGTGATCGAAACGATTGTGTTGTTGAAGGTGCTCTTGATGTGCGCCTGTCCAACGGTGATGTTCTTGACTACCTTCTTGCGAGGCTTACGTGCGCCTGCTGCAACTTTCTTAGGTGCTGCCATGAGATTCTCCTGAATTCTTTCTCGGTTGCTCTGCTAGTGACTAGCGAGCAGCCTTCTTCTTGCCGGCTACGGTGCGCTTTGGACCCTTGCGAGTACGAGCGTTGGTCTTGGTGCGCTGTCCACGAACAGGTAGTCCCTTGCGGTGACGGATACCTTCGTATGAACCGATTTCAACCTTGCGGCGAATGTCAGCAGCTACGTCACGGCGGAGGTCACCCTCAACTTTGTAGTTGCCTTCGATGTAGTCACGAATTGAGACGAGCTGGTCGTCAGTCAAGTCTTTTACACGGATGTTTTTGTCGATCTTGGTGTCACCAAGAATCTTGACCGAACGAGTGCGGCCAATTCCGTAGATGTAGGTAAGTGCGATTTCGACGCGCTTCGCGTCTGGAATATCAGCTCCGGCAACACGTGCCATTGGATTTCTCCTTGTTGTAAAAGGTCTGCAGCATCACACCCCAATTTCTTGGGCTTCGGCCTTTTCCGAAGGTGGACATCTTTCGATGTTGTGGTGCCTTTTTGTTTTTTGTTGCTATTTAGTTAGAAGTTTTGGTGCGCTGTGTTTCTGTTTAGCCCTGGCGCTGTTTGTGGCGAGGGTTTTCGCAGATAACCATGACGCGACCGTGGCGACGAATAACTTTGCACTTGTCGCAAATCTTCTTGACGCTTGGGTTTACCTTCATGTCTCTTACTTCTTCTTAAGGGTTATTGCTAACCGTTTATTTGTAGCGATAAATAATTCGGCCACGAGTCAAGTCGTATGTGCTTAGCTCTACGATTACGCGATCCTCTGGGAGAATTCGAATGTAGTGCTGGCGCATCTTTCCTGAGATGTGAGCCAAAACTTTGTGACCATTGTCGAGCTCTACTCTGAACATTGCGTTCGGAAGAGCTTCAACCACACTGCCCTCGATTTCGATGACACCGTCTTTGTTGGCCATAAATCCTTTATCTACTAACTTTTGGCATAACGAACGCACGAAAACTTGACACAAATTTGTGTGGGATTACGTGCAGAAACACCGAGTTTCAATCCTATGCCTTTTCTCAGGCTTTTGCTAGTCTGAGCGGCTAAAAATCTGCCCAACAGGGCAAATCGGCTAGGCGATCGGGGTCGGCACGATTCCGAACGGGGCCAGGCCAGCTTTGCCGCCATCCGTGGCCGTTAGCACCCAGATGCCACCCTCGTGAACCGCAACGGTGTGCTCCCAGTGGGCCGCGTCTGAGCCGTCTTTGCTCGAGACTGTCCAGCCGTCTGCCAAAACCTTGACCTTGTCAGAGCCGCCGGTGACCATCGGCTCGATGGCGACCACAAGTCCGGGCACAACCTTTGGGCCCTTGTGGCGGGTCTTGTAGTTAAAAACCGGTGGCTCCTCGTGCATGTGGCGGCCGATTCCGTGGCCGATGTAGTCCTCGAGAATTCCATAGTCGCGACCGTGCTCTTCACCCTTTTCTAGGATGAACGCCTCGATTGCTGTGCCTACCTCGTTGAGGTGTTCGGCCTTGGCGAGAGCGGCGATGCCAACCCAGAGCGAACCCTCGGTTACGTCGCTGAGCTGCTGGCGGGCGGCAACGAGTTCATCGTTGCCACTGCCAGGCACAACCATGGTGAACGCGCTGTCGCCGTTCCATTCGTTGATCTCTGCGCCGCAGTCGATTGAGATGATGTCTCCTGCCGCGAGCACGCGATCAGGGCGAGGAATTCCGTGAACGATCTCGTCGTTTATTGACGAGCAAATTGTGTGCGAATAGCCCTCGACCAACTGAAAGTTTGAGTGGGCGCCCATTTTGCGCATGGTGTCGTCTGCGATCTTGTCGAGCTCTAGGGTCGAGACTCCAGGTTTGATTGCGGCGCGAACCGCATTTAGTGCAGCTTCTGTAATCAGGCCAGCCTCGCGCATCAAGAGAATCTGCGCGTTGTTTTTTGCTGTGTAGTCTTCGCGTGACATTAGTTTTTTGCGATGCCGCGTTCTGCGAGTGCATCGACGATGCGCGCGGTTACCTCGGCAACTTCGCCGAGACCATCGACGGTGACAACCAAATTGCGAGCGGCATAAACCGAAACCAGTGGCGCGGTCTGCTCTTCATAAACTTCGAGTCGACGACGAATAACGTCTTCGGTGTCATCGGCGCGACCCTGCTCAATCGCACGGTTCAACAAACGACGAACAACTTCGTCGACGTCTGCGGTGAGCATGACAACCGCGTCGAGCTGCTGTGAGTGAGATGCAAGGATGTCGTCGAGTTCTGCTACCTGATCTGCTGTGCGAGGGTAGCCATCTAGCAAGAAGCCATCGGCTGCGTCTGCTTGTGAAAGACGGTCGCGAACCAGCTCGTTGGTGAGCGAGTCTGGAACATACTCGCCGCGATCCATGAAAGCCTTGGCCTGCTTGCCGAGCTTGGTTTCGTTCTTTACGTTGTGACGAAAGATGTCGCCGGTCGAAATAGCAGGGATGCCGAAAGCTACTGAAAGTTGCTCAGCCTGTGTTCCCTTGCCGGCACCTGGCATGCCGATCAAGAGGAGGCGGGTCACTTTAGAAGACCCTCGTAGTTGCGCTGCTGCATCTGCGCGTTGATCTGCTTTACAGTCTCAAGGCCGACACCGACGATGATCAAAATCGAGGTTCCACCGAATGGGAAGTTCTGGTTGGCACCAACCAACGAGAAGGCCACTAGCGGAATCAATGCGATTGCACCGAGGTAAAGAGCACCCGGGAAGGTAATGCGGCTAAGCACATACTCAAGGAACTCGGTGGTCGGACGACCAGCGCGAATGCCCGGAATGAATCCACCGTAGTTCTTCATGTTGTCGCTGACCTCTTCAGGGTTGAAGGTGATCGCTACATAGAAGTAGGTGAAGCCGACGATTAGCAAGAAGTACAAGATCATGTAAAGCGGGTGGTCACCCTTGGTTAGGTAGTTCGATACCCAAGTGACCCAAGCCTGAACTTTGCCGTTCTTGTCTGGCTGGTTGAACTGCGCGATAAGAGCTGGCAAGTAAAGCAAGCTCGAAGCGAAGATAACTGGAACCACACCGGCCATGTTGACCTTGATTGGAATGTAGGTGCTCTGACCGCCGTATTCACGACGACCGACAACGCGCTTTGCATACTGAACCGGAATTCGGCGCTGCGACTGCTCAACCAAGATGACGAGGCCGACGATCAAAACACCGATGCCGATAACCACTAGCAAGGTTTCGATGCTCTTGGTCTCAGCGATTGAGATAAGTGATGCAGGAAACTTTGCTGCGATTGAGGTGAAGATAAGAAGTGACATACCGTTGCCAACGCCGCGCTCGGTTAGAAGCTCGCCTAGCCACATGATCAAACCGGTTCCTGCGGTCATGGTGATGACCATAAGAGCGATTGCAAGTGGTGAGGTGTCGGTAAGAATCTGTGAAACACAGCTTGCACCGAACAGTGCACCCTGGCGAGCAACAGCAATCAAAGTGGTCGACTGAAGCACACCAAGTGCAATGGTCAAGTAACGGGTGTACTGGGTAAGAGTTGCCTGTCCGGCCTGTCCCTCTTTGTAGAGAGTCTCAAAGCGAGGAATAACCACACGCAAAAGCTGAGTGATGATCGACGCAGTGATGTAAGGCATGATTCCCAGTGCGAACACTGAGAGCTGAAGCAAAGCGCCACCGCTGAATAGGTTCACTAGCTCATAGAGACCCGAGGTGTTCTGGGTCGCAGCGAGACACTTCTGAACGTTGCCGTAGTTTACGAATGGGGCAGGGATGAACGAGCCCAAACGGAAAATAGCAACAATGAAAAGCGTGAACAGCAGCTTGTTGCGCAAGTCCGGAGTACGGAATGCACGAATGACGGCGCTAAACAACAGCAGGCCTCCTGGCTAGTAGAGCTCGGTGATTACTCGTTGACCGAGCCACCAGCTGCGACGATCTTCTCGGCTGCAGAGCGCGAGACCTTGTCGACAGTGATGTTCAGTTTAACCGAGATGTCGCCGTTGCCTAGAACCTTTACAGGCTCGTTCTTACGAACCATGCCCTTTGCGATCAGGTCAGCTTTGGTTACGGTGCCGCCCTTAGGGAACATCTCTGCTAGAGCCTCAACGTTGACTACCTGGTACTCAACGCGGAATGGGTTCTTGAAGCCACGAAGCTTAGGGGTGCGCATTACTAGACGAACACCACCACCTTCGAAACCTGGGCGAACCTGGTAACGAGCCTTTGTACCCTTGGTACCACGGCCAGCAGTCTTACCCTTAGAACCTTCACCACGACCAACGCGGGTGCGGTCTTTCTTCGAGCCTGGCGCTGGGCGCAAGTGGTGCAGCTTTAGAACGGTTACCTTCTCCTTTGGAGCGGCTTCCTTCTTTGCTGCTGGCTTTGCAGCTGCCTTAGCAGCTGGTGCCTTCTCGACCTTTTCTGCGGCAGCAGCCTTAGGAGCAGCAGCCTTAGCCGGTGCTGCCTTTGCTGCAGGAGCCTTCTTCTCAGCAGCTGGCTTTGCAGCTGCCTTTGGAGCAGCAGCTTTAGCTGCTGGCTTCTTGTCGTCTGCCATTAGTTGATCTCCTCAACCTTTACGAGGTGAGCCACGGTGCGAACCATTCCGCGCAACGAGTTCGAGTCTTCCTTGACGACAATGTCGCCAATTCGCTTGAGCCCGAGGGTACGCATGGTTTCGCGCTGGTTTGGCTTGCCACCAATTTCACTCTTGATTTGGGTAACTTTTAGACGAACGGCCATTAGACACCTGCCTTGTTCTGCTCACGAAGTAGACCTGCTGGTGCTACCTCATCGATGCTCAAGCCACGGCGAGCAGCAACAGCTGCTGGCTCTTCGAGCTGACGCAATGCAGCAACGGTGGCGTGAACGATGTTGATGGTGTTCGACGAACCGAGCGACTTGCTCAATACGTCGTGGATGCCTGCGCACTCGAGAACTGCACGAACTGGACCACCGGCGATAACTCCGGTACCTGCTGATGCAGGACGAAGGAGTACAACACCAGCAGCAGCCTCGCCCTGAACTGGGTGAGGAATAGTGCTGTTTACGCGTGGAACGCGGAAGAAGTTCTTCTTCGCCTCTTCGACACCCTTAGCGATTGCTGACGGAACTTCTTTCGACTTTCCGTAGCCAACGCCAACTAGACCATTGCCGTCGCCGACAACTACTAGTGCGGTGAAGCTGAAGCGACGACCACCCTTGACCACCTTTGAAACACGGTTGATGGTGACAACGCGCTCTAGGAATGGGCTCTTGTTCTCTTCGCGGTCGCGACGCTCTCCACGAGGTGCGCGCTCACGGCCGCCGCGACGAGCTTCGCGCTCGTTTGCGTCAACAGCTGGTGCGCCCTTGTCGGTTGCGTCTGCAGATACTTCTGCAACTGCTACTTCTGAATTGATTTCGGTCATTAGAGAACCAAACCTCCCTCGCGAGCAGCGTCTGCAATTGCAGCGATGCGACCCGCATACTTGTTGCCGCCGCGGTCGAATACGACCTCGGTAACGCCTGCGCTCTTAGCGCGCTCTGCGATCAACTGACCGACCTTGACTGACTTTGCAGTCTTGTCGCCGTCGAACTTGCGAAGATCGGCTTCCATGGTTGAAGCAGAAGCCAGGGTGATGCCCTTGCTGTCGTCTACAACCTGAACGAATACGTGACGCGCTGAGCGGGTTACGACTAGACGTGGACGCGATGCAGTGCCAGCTAGCTTCTTGCGAAGACGTAGGTGGCGACGGTCGCGAGCGTCTGCCTTGCTCTTGCCGCGGTTCTTTGGAATAAGAGCCATGATTACTTACCTGACTTTCCGGCCTTGCGACGAACAACTTCGCCAGCGTAACGAACACCCTTGCCCTTGTAAGGCTCTGGCTTGCGTAGCTTGCGTAGGTTCGCGGCAACTTCACCGACGGCCTGCTTGTCAATTCCTGACACGACGACCTTGGTGTTGCCTTCTACGGTGAAGGTGATGCCCGCAGGGGCCTTCACCAAAATTGGGTGTGAGTAACCAAGTGCGAACTCAATGTCTGAGCCCTTCGCAGTTACACGGTAACCAGTACCAACGATTTCAAGTCCCTTGGTGTAACCCTCGGTGACTCCAACGATCTGGTTTGAGATCAAGGTGCGAGTTAGTCCGTGAAGCGAACGTGAAACACGCTCGTCGTCTGGACGTGAAACGACAACAACGCCGTCTTCAAGCGCAACAGTGATTGGGCTAGCAACGGTTAGGTTCAACTGACCCTTTGGGCCCTTGACCGAAACGTCTGCTCCGTCAATCTTTACTTCGACGCCGGCAGGAACCGGAATCGGCATCTTTCCAATACGTGACATAAGTGATTACCAAACGTAGGCGAGAACTTCTCCGCCTACTCCCTTCTTGGCTGCCTGGCGGTCAGTTAGAAGACCGCTAGAGGTTGACAAGATTGCGATGCCCAAGCCACCAAGAACGCGAGGAAGCTCAGTTGACTTTGCGTAAACGCGAAGACCTGGCTTTGAAACACGCTTGATGCCAGCGATTGAACGCTCGCGGTTAGGGCCGAACTTTAGATCGATGGTAAGAGTCTTACCAACTTTCGCTTCTTCAACCTTGATGCTTGCAATGTAGCCCTCTGACTTGAGGATCTCTGCGATGTTTGCCTTTAGCTTGCTGTAAGGCAGGCTAACGGTTTCGTGGTACGCAGAGTTTGCATTGCGCAGCCGGGTCAGAAAATCTGCTACCGGGTCTGTCATTGTCATTTATTGCTGCTTTCCTTGGAGGTATCCAGAGTCTTTACAAGAAACTGGACCTTACCAATGTGTTGGGTTATTTGTTTTCGTCAGTCTTGAATGGGAAGCCCAGCGCTAGCAATAGTGCGTGGCCTTCGGCATTGGTCTTGGCGGTGGTGACAACTGTGATGTCCATACCGCGTGAGCGGTCGATGTTGTCTTGGTTAATTTCGTGGAACACGTTCTGCTCTGAGAGACCGAAGGTGTAGTTTCCGCGACCATCGAACTGGTTGCCGTTTAGTCCGCGGAAGTCACGGATACGTGGCAATGCCAAGTTCAAAAGACGGTCTAGGAATTCCCACATGCGGTCGCCGCGCAAGGTTACGTGTGCACCAATTGCTTGGCCTTCACGAAGCTTGAACTGCGCGATTGACTTGCGAGCTAGGTTAACCTGCGGCTTCTGACCGGTGATTGCAGTGAGGTCTTTGATCGCGCCGTCGATGAGCTTTCCATCTTTTGCAGCGTCTCCAACACCCATGTTCACAACGATCTTGGTGAGGTTAGGAATCTGGTGTGGGTTGGTGAAACCGAATTCAGCTGCAAGAGCCTTTGCGATTTCTTCGCGGTACTGAGCCTTTAGGCGAGGAAGTGCCTTTGCTGGAGTCTTAGTTGCCATTAGATGTCCTTACCTGACTTCTTAGCCACGCGAACACGAACGGTCTTGGTAACACCATTCTTGGTGACCTTGTCTAGACGTGCACCCAAGCGAGTTGGCTTCTTGGTGCCTGGGTCTACGACCTGAACGTTTGAGATGTGGATCGAAGCTTCGATGGTCTCGATGCCGCCCTGCTTAACACCACGGTCGTTTTGGCTAACGCGGTTGTGCTTGGTCTTTAGGTTTACGCCCTGAACGATAACGCGGTTGGTCTCAGACACGATGGCCAAAACAGTTCCCTGCTTGCCCTTGTCTGCGCCGGTGATTACCTGAACGGTGTCGCCTTTTTTGATGTTCGCCATGATTAAATAACCTCCGGTGCTAGCGAGATGATCTTCATGAACTTCTTGTCGCGAAGCTCGCGGCCGACTGGGCCGAAGATGCGGGTGCCCTGAGGCTCGCCGTCTTTCTTAATGATCACTGCTGCGTTCTCGTCGAACTTGATGTATGAGCCATCTGGACGACGGGTCTCTTTCTTGGTGCGAACGATAACTGCCTTTACGACGTCACCCTTCTTTAC
>CANGGA010000011.1 GCA_947453285.1 Microbacteriaceae bacterium
AGTGGATCAGCGGCGAAGACGCACGATTCGATGTGCACTCTCGTCGCTCACGCATCGACGCCATTGCGGTTGGCACAAACACCGTCGAGATCGATGACCCAGAACTAACCGCTCGCACACCAGACGGCACGCTCTATGAGCACCAGCCGCTGCGCGTTGTCATTGGCAACCGTGCACTCGATGCAGGCAAGCGCGTGTTCAACGACGCAGCCGAAACCCTGCGCTACGAGAGCCACGAACTTGAGCAAATCACGCGCGATCTCTTCGAGCGCGGCCTGCGCCACTTGTGGGTTGAGGGTGGTGCCGAGCTCGCGAGTGCCTTTATTCGCGCGGGTTTGGCCGACCAGCTGTTGGTTTATCTGACCCCTACCCTGCTCGGTGGCCAGCGCCTTGCCCTGCGCGAGCTGGGCATCGATACCATGAGCGACATCAGCCGCTGGCAGTTCGACGAGGTCGAATTGCTCGGCGAAGACCTATTGATCACCGCAAGCCCTGCCAAGACAGAGGAGCAAAACTAATGTTCACCGGAATCATTGAAGAACTCGGCCGGGTGAAAGCTATCGAGCAACAGCCCGATGCGGTTCGCCTAACCATCGAGGGTCCACTCGCGGTTAGCGATGTGAAGCGCGGCGATTCGATTGCCGTGAGCGGAACCTGCCTAACCGCAGTCGAGTTCGACCAAAGCACTTTCACTGCTGACGTGATGAAAGAGACTCTCGACCGCACCTCGCTTAGCGAACTAAAAGTTGGCGACCCGGTCAACCTTGAGCGCGCGATGACAGCAGCCACACGCTTTGGCGGTCACGTGGTGCAGGGTCACGTCGACGGAGTTGGACACATCATCTCGCGCGAGCCGAGCGAAAACTGGGAGTGGCTAAGAGTTGGCATCCCGTCTGAACTAATGAAATACATCGTGCTCAAAGGCTCGATCACAATCGACGGTGTTTCACTAACCGTCAACGAAGTCGGCGACGACTTCGTCGGTCTGAGCCTGATTCCTGAAACTTTGGCTCTTACCACTCTCGGCAGCAAAGCCATCGGCGCAAAAGTAAACGTCGAAGCAGACGTAATGGCAAAACACATCGAACGACTTCTAGAAGCAAGGAACAAATAATGCAACTATCAACAATCGAAGACGCACTGCAAGCTCTGCGCGAAGGCAAGCCGGTATTGGTGGCAGATGCCGCAGACCGCGAGAATGAGGGCGATGCCATCATCTCTGCCGAGCTAGTCACCCCTGAGTGGATGAACTGGATCGTGAAGAACACCACCGGTTACCTATGCGTGCCGATGGAAGAGTCACGAGCCAACCACCTCGAGTTGCCGCTGATGACCTTGCAGAACAAAGACCCGCACGGCACCAACTACACGATCACCGTTGATGCCACTAACCGCAAGGCCACCGGTGTCAGCGCCGAAGACCGCGCCAACACCGCAAACGTGCTTGCCCACGAAGAGTCAAACCCAGACTCGCTCATTCGACCTGGCCACATGGTTCCGCTTCGCTCTCACCCGGCTGGCGTGCTAGGCCGACCTGGCCACACCGAAGCAACCGTTGACCTGCTAAAGCTCGCAGGTCTAAACCCGGTTGGCGTAATTGGCGAAATGGTTAGCGAAGACGGCAGCATGATGCGTCTTGCTGAATTGATCGAAGTTGGTCAGCGTGAGAACCTGCCGGTAATTACTATTGAGCAGCTCATCGACCACCTCACCACCCACGAAATTAGCCACACCGATAACCCGAACAACCGCATTCGCCTAGACGCGGTCGCCAAGTTGCCGACCATCCACGGCAATTTCACCGTGCGCGGTTACTACGACATCAAGACCACGGCCGACCACGTTGCAATCATCGCTGGCAAACCAACCGGTGAAAACGTGCTCGTTCGCATGCACAGCGAGTGCATCACTGGTGAGGCATTTGGTTCGCTCAAGTGTGAGTGTGGACCACAGCTCGACTATGCGCTCGACTTGATTGCGAACGATCCAGAAGGTGGCATCGTGATTTACCTTCGCGGTCAGGAGGGTCGCGGCATTGGCTTGCTCAACAAGCTGCGCGCATACGCGTTGCAAGATCAGGGCTACGACACCGTCGACGCAAACCTCGCTCTCGGCTTGCCGAGTGAGAACCGCGAGTATGGCGCTGCCGTCGCAATTTTGCGCGACATGGGCGTGCACAGCGTTCGCCTAATGACCAACAACCCAGCCAAGAGTGGCTTCTTGAACAACGCCGGCATTCCGGTAAACGAGTATGTTCCAGTGCTCGTCGGCCAGGCACTCGAAAACGCTGGCTACCTCGAAACCAAGCGTGCTCGCATGGGGCACATCATTCCGGAAGGCAACTAATGGCAGGCGGAGCACCACAACTAAGCGTCGACGCAACCGATCTTCAGGTCGCGGTTCTAGTTACCAGTTGGCACAAGAACATCACCGAGGGCCTCTTGGCCGGCGCTGAGCGAGCCCTGAAGGCGGCAGGCAACGAGACCTATGAAGTCTGGAACGTGCCCGGAGCCTTCGAGTTGCCGCTCGCAGCTCAGTATGCGATTGACCAGGGAGCCGATGTGGTTATCGCCCTTGGCTGCGTTATCTATGGCGAAACCCCGCACTTCGAGTATGTCTGCCGAGCCGCAACCGACGGCCTTACTCGCGTGCAACTAGACACCGGCATTCCAATCGGTTTCGGCTTGCTGACCGTGAACGACGAACAGCAGGCACTAGATCGTGCCGGCCTGCCAGGATCGAAAGAAGACAAGGGTCGCGAAGCCGTTGAAGCAGCGGTGCTCATGGCTAGTATGAAGTAATGGAAACCGCAATCAGAATCACATTGGTGCTTCACCTTCTAGGCTTCGCATCAATCATGGCTGGCACACTAAGCCAGATGTCTAGTTTTAAAACCGGCGCAAAGGTATTGCCAAGCATTCTTCACGGATCATGGCTTTCGCTTGTTACCGGTTTGGCTATGACCGGCATGCTTCCGGCTAACGGTGAGCACGTCAACGCAATTTCGGTAAGCGTGAAGAGCGTTGGCATCACCGCTATCTTCTTCATTGCCTACACATTCAACAAGAAAGAGAACACTCCTAAGTGGGTTGTTCCAACAATTCTTCTTCTTGCAATCGTGAACGTAGTCATTGCAGTGGTTCTAGGAATGACTACCGAATAGTTTTTCAACAAAAAAGACCCCGTCGCGAGACGGGGTCTTTTTTATGATCTTCTTACTAGCCTCTGATCGTGAACGAGTATGGTGACGAGTCGCCAACCGAGTTGGTAGCGATCACTCGAACCGATTGGTAGACACCTGCCGCCGGTGAAGCAATCTGGGCCACGTTGGTTGCAGCTCCGGCTGCCGAAGCGACGGTTACCCAGGTTGAACCCTGCAAGGTCTGCACCTTGTATGTCCAACCAGAAACTCCACCCAAGTCGGTTGGCTGGTTGAAAGTGATGTTGAACACGTTTGCAGTGGTCGACTTCACCGCACTGATCACCAATGGCACGCTGGTGATTGTGGTCACGACGCTAGCTGCCACCGCGGCACTTGGCAAACCGAGACCCCAGATTGTGTTAGCCAGAACTCGGTATGAGATGGCAACACCCTTGGCTGGTCGACTAACGGTTGCAGTGAGTGCAGCTGTCGAGCCTAGAACTGTCCAGTTCACGCCATCGAGACTGCTCTGCACCTGATACGAAGAAACCGCAGTTACTCCACCGAGGTTGCTTGGCGCTGCCCAGGTGAGTGTCACATAGCTGTTTGAGCCGTTGTTGATGGTCAAGTTCTGCACAGCACTCGCCTGAACATAAGGCATCTGCACCGAATAGACCGCGCTGGCCGGTGATGAACCCACGGCGTTGACCGCAGTGACTCGAACGTAGCTGCGCACACCTGGAGCCTGTGCCGCAACCACAAACGGTGCCGTGGCACTCGCGTTGGTGGCCAAGACCGACCAGGTGCTTTGGTTGGTCGACTGCTCGACGATGTAGCCGCTAATTGCGCTGCCGCCGTTATCGCTCGGCGCGTTGAACACCAAAGTCGAAGTCAGGTCTGAATTCAGCGTGAACGAGCGAATCGAAGGAACGCTCGGCGCAGTAGCCGCCGCCGTGACCGAGATAGCGGGGCTGTACTGACCAACACCAAAAGAGGTGACGGCAACCACTCGGTAAGCGGTTGTTGTTCCCTTTGCTGGTCGAGGCACGTTGTAGGTCAGGGCCGAGGTGCTTACATAATTCAACCAAGTCGTTGAATTGTTGGTGCTGTACTGCACGTAGTAATAAATCGATGTCGAGCCACCTAGATCTGCAGGAGCTGCCCAACGAGTCACAACATAAGAACCGTTGTCGACTGCTTCAAAGTTCTGAGGCGCGCTTGCCTGAACATAAGGCATCTGAATTGTGTAGACGGTCGATGCATTTGAAGAACCAATCGCGTTCTGAGCGACGATTCTCCAGTATGAGCGCACGCCCGGATTGTCTCGGCTGACACTGGTCGATAGAACGTTGCCGGCAACGGTTGCAGCATTGGCAAAGTTGATGTTGTCGAGTGACTTCTGAATGAAGAAGTTAGTAATCGCCGAACCGCCATTGTCTGTCGGTGAATACCAGCGAAGATCAATCGTCGAAGTAGCCGTGTTCAAGAGCAGCGACGCGAAACTTGGCGCAGACGGTGCAGATGCCGCCACCGACACCGATGCGATGTTCGAGTATTCGCTCAAACCAAAAGCGGTGTTGGCAACAATTCTGTAGAGGTTCGTGGTTCCCTTTGCTGGTCGAGACACGTTATAGGTGAGACCCGCAATTGTCGTGATAGTTCCCCAGGTGGTTGCATTGTCACGACTGATCTGAACCGAATATGAAACTGAAGCTGAGCCACCGAGGTTGGCTGGCGCGCCCCAAGCAAGAACAACGATTGAACCACTTTCGGTCGCGGTCAATGCCGTCGGCGCAGAAGCCTTCAAGTATGGGGTGGCAATGCTCGCGTTTAGAGACGCAGCCGATGTTCCAACGGCATTCACTGCGAATATTCTGAAGTAGGCGCGAACACCAGGGTTCTCGCGAGGCAAGTTCAATGACAAAGCGTTTGCACTCGATTGGTTGCTTACCGCAGTCCAGGTGATTAGATCGAATGACTTTTCGACAATGTAGCTGGTGATTGCAGAGCCGCCATTATCGGTCGGGGCCAACCAACGCAGATCCATCGATCCGTTGCCATTGAAACCGGCAAACGACCAAATCGCAGTTGACGAAACGGTTGCCGCAACCGACACGGATGCCGTGTTGCTGTAATCGCTCAGACCGAATGAAGTGTTGGCCACAACTCGGAACTGCCAGGTTGATCCCTTAGTTGGACGAGTCACGTTCAAAGTCAGGGTCGCTGTGCTTGAGAGGTTAGACCAGGTAACACCAAGGTCTTTGCTCACCTGAGGGGTGTAGCTGACCGAGGTCGAACCACCTAGGTTGCTTGGCGCTGCCCAGGCAAGGGTTACCACCGAACCGGTATCGGTTGCGGTTAGGTTGAGTGGCGCGCTCGCCTTTACATATGCGGTCAAAATGCTCGACGTGGCGCTTGCGGCGCTCTCGCCCTGAGCCGTGATGGCAAACACTCGTGCATAAATGCGAACTCCGGCAGCTGGGCGAGCTAGCGTTATCGAGTTCGCGGTTGCCGCAACTGACCCTGCGGTGGCAAATGTGGTTGCGTTGGTCGAGGTTTCAATTCGGTAGCCGGTAATTGCACTGCCGCCGTTGTCGGCTGGTGGGTTCCACGCGATCACAAGTGAGCCGTCAGTTGCGAAAGTAATTGATCGCATAACTGGGGCGCCTGGAGCAGTGACCTGTGGAGAAATCGAAACGACATTCGAGTTATCGCTGTTGCCAGCGCTTGTGGTTGCGAAAACTCTGTATAGGTAAGTCGAACCCTTTGGTGGCGCTGCGAATGAAGCGCTAAGCAAAGTAGTCGAACTCAACGTTGTCCAAGTTGATGCATTGTTTGTCGAATACTGAACCGTATAAGAACTTGGTGCCGAGCCGCCATTGTTTGCTGGTGCTTGCCAAGACAAAATCAATCTGCCTGTGCTGTCAATCAAACCTGTCAAGTTTTGCGGAGCACTCGATCTCGCCGCTGGAACAGATATGGTCGCCACAGCGCTGGCCACTGAGTCGCCGCCTGCGTTGGTAGCAATCACGTTGATCGAATAAGAAGTGCCGACCGCATCGCGAGGCAAGCTTGTCGAGGTTGCGTTAGCTGCAACCGTTGCAACCACAGTCCAAGTGGTTCCTACAAGTCGTTGAACCTTATAACTTGTTACTGCAGAACCACCGTTGTCTGAAGGTGCAGACCAAACGATGTTCAATGTTCCGTCGGTGTTCCAAGAGAGAACTGGAGTTGTGGTCGGGCCAGAAACGGTCGCAGCAGTTGTGTAACTAACCGGCGCAGACTTCGGGCTTTGACCAACCGTATTGACTGCGACCACTGCGTATTGCCAGGTCACACCCTTGGCAGGAAGCGAAACGTTGTAGTTCAATGTGGCAACACCGTTAGCAATTGTGATCCAGGTGGTGCCCCCATCGACGCTTCTAAAGAGGTTGTAGCCGCTGACCGCAGCGCCACCGGTGTTGGTCGGCGCAATCCAGGCCAAGACTCCGGTGGTTGTGCTGCCAGCAGCAGGTGTCACGGTCAAGCCGGTTGGTGGCTGCGGAGCAACGATTGTGCCGGTAACAGCAATTTGAGTGGTTGGGCCTGCGCCGATGGCGTTGGTGACTGAGACGCGGTATTGCTCGCTCATGCCAGCAGCCGGTGAGGCAACAACCAGGCTCGAGACGGTTGCATCGTTTGTGGCAATTAGCGCCCAGGCTCCTGCCACGAATTGCTCGACTTTGTAGCCGGTGACTGCGCTGCCGCCGTTGTCGCGTGGGCCGTTCCAACTAATCGTGAACTGGGTTGCGTTCAATTTTGAGACCGTCAAGCCAGTCACCGCGGTTGGCACATCGGCAAGCGTGCGGAAGGTGTATGCCGCAGAAGCTGGGCCAGCGACACTGCCCGAGTATGCCGTGACCGCAATCTTGTAATAGGTGAAGCGAGTGAGGCCGGTTATGACCTGACTCAAAGTGCTGGTCGTGTAATTAACCACGCTGGCACCGGTTGCATAATCGGTGACCGCCACCGTGTAGCTAATTGCAGTCGCAGAGTCGATTGGTGAAACCGCACGCCAGGCAACTGTGACACCGTTTGCGGTCGTGGCTGAAACTCCAGCGAGCACAACGGCGCCAGGAGTTGCGCTGGTTGTGGTGATTGAAAGCTCTGCAGATGGAACGCTTGAACCGATGAGGCTAACGGCAACGACGCGCACAGAATAAGTCGTGCTTGGCTGCAGCGCAGTGACAGTTGCGGTGGTAACTGAAACGACGTTTTTCTTCGTCCAAGTTCCGGCAACGTTCATCCACACTTCGTATGTCTTAATCGCAGAACCATTTGCGTTCGCTGGTGCATCCCAGGCGATGGTCACCTGGTTGCCGAATGATGCGGTCGATCGCACGTTAGTGACAGGGTCTGGCACATCGGCGAGCGTCGAGAAAATAAGTTCAGAGCTTGCCGGTGAGGTCACTGCGTCTGCGATCGAACTAACGCGCAACGAATAAGTGGTGTTCGCAGATAGGCCGGTGAGGTTTGTGGTTGTGGTTGCGCTGTCTACAGAGAGCCAGGTTGCTGCTGACGATTCCTTGTATTCAACCTTGTATGAGTTTGCGGCCTGTGTGCCGGTCGGTGCCGACCAGGTCGCGGTGGCCGAAGTTGCCGTGATCGCCGAGACGGCAACGTTAGTTGGCGCGCCAACCGGTGGCAGCGCGGCGTTGGTGAACTTGTTGTTGATCAGGTAGTTTCCGTTGGCGCTCTTAGCGTCGACGATGATTCCCGCCTGTGCACCAGCCTGAATCGCTGCGGTCACCTGAGCCGGGGTTGCGCTCGGGTGGTCAGCCAAATAAAGGGCTGCAAGGCCGCTAACGTGCGGGGTTGCCATCGAGGTTCCGCTGAGAGTCTTTGGAGTTGTTGGGTCTAGATAGTTGTCAGACGCGATGCCCACACCGGGTGCGAACACGTCAACTAGGTCGCCGAAGTTTGAGAATGATGCGCGGGCGTCTGTGCTGTCAGAAGCACCAACGGTGATTGCGTTTGGTGCGCTCGCTGGTGAATAACCGGCGGCGTCTGCGTTGTTGTTACCAGCTGCGATTACCGGAGTAATTCCTGCCTGGTAAAGCTTTTCGATTGCATCGTTAACAAGTTGGTACTTGCCACCACCGATGCTTGCGCTCATAACGGCAGGAGTGCCTGCCGGATTATTTGCGATGATCCAGTCGATTGCAGAAATGATGGTCGACATCGAACCAGACCCACCGCAGCCAAGAACACGAATTGGCACGATTGTCGCCTTCTTGGCAACACCATATTTCGTGCCCGCGATGGTTCCCGCGACGTGGGTTCCGTGACCGTTGCAGTCGGCGCCCTGCAAGTTTTGGCCGAGCAGGTCAACGCCAGTTGCAACACGGTTGCCGAAGTCTGGGTCGCTCGCCATAACACCGGTGTCGACGACATAAACATTTACACCGGCGCCAGCGCTGGCCGGATAGCTGTAACTGCTGTCATAAGTTGTGTTGGTCTGATCGATTCGATCTAGACCCCAAGAAGGAGTAGGTGTTTCGGTATCGAGCATCGAAACTGTCTGGTCGGCAACCACCTGAATAACGTTTGCGTCTGAGCGCAAGGTTGCAGCTTCGATGTCGGTCATGTCGAGCACGAAGCCATCCATGACTTCGGTGAGTTCGTCGTGAGGAGTTTCGCCAAGTTTGCCGATAACCGCGCGCACTGCGTCTGAGCTGCCGGTTTTCACCTGAACCACGTATGTGGTGCGGGCTACTGCAATGTATGCCTGAGCCGGGGTGGCACCAAGAATGGTTGCAAAAACTACGCCAAGAACAAGTGCGAAGCGAAAACGGAACATGACTCCCCTAGCTGACCCCAGAAATACCGGTCAGCACAAGCCTACGCCCGCCCACCTACCTAAGGAATAGGGCGCTCAGGCGCTTCGTTGTGAAAAACAGACCGCCGGCAATCATCACCACGAAGTAGAGCACGTGGCCAAGCAAACCCCAGCCGACAACGCCGAGGGTTAGGGCTCGTTCCATCTGAATCGCGTGCCAAAGCGGCAGGCTCTCGATCACATACTGCAACCACTGCGGATAGATGCTCAGCGGGTAAAAAGTGCCAGAGAACAGGAACATCGGCAACATAAAGAAGTTGACCATGTCCATCTGCTGAAAGTTCTTCAGATAAGAGGTGATGCCCATGCCGACCGAGGCGAAGCCGAAGGCGATTAGCACTGCCCCTGGAATAGCCAGGATGCCCCACCAGCTCGGAATCAATCCGAGCGGGGTCATCACGATCATGAAGCCGATGGCATAGGTCAAACCGCGAAGCAGGGCCCAGCCGATTTCGCCGAGTGCGACGTCTAACGTGCCGAGCGAGGTGGCCAGGATGGTCTGGTAGAGACGACCGAAGTGCATCTTGAAAAAAACGTTCCAGGTTGAGTCATAGATCGCACCGTTCATCGCCGAGGTGGCGAGCAGCGCAGGGGCGATGTATGCCGCATAGCTCACGGCGTGACCCGAGCCATCGGTAACGCCACCAATTAGCGAGCCGAGACCAAAACCGAAAGCAAGCAAGTAGAACACCGGCTCGACGAAACCACTGGCCACGACAGCCCATGACGAAGTCTTGAATGCGAGAAATGCGCGCTCGATAATTACGAGGCCTCGACCCGCATAAAACTCTGCGCCGATTTTTCCGCGGCGACGTTCAGCGATTGCAATCGCGCTGTCGACTGTTGCGTTGATCAAACTCATTTGTTCAACCTCATTCCAAACTTGCGATTAGCTACCAACAAACCGGCAACCATGATTGCTGCCAAATAAGCGAAGTGCACGAACATCAACCAAGGCTCGACCGCGTGACCGTAGCTCAAGTTTCGGCCGATGTCGGTCGAATGCCAGACCGGTGAAATCCATCCGATCCACTGCAAATAAATCGGCAGCGAGGTTAGCGGATAGAAGGTTCCAGAGAACATAAACATCGGCGCAATGATGAAACGGCCGACAAGCGCGAAGAAGCCATCGTCCTCTTCGACGTATGAAGAGACCGCGAGCATCACGCAGGCAAATGCGATGCCCGCGAAAATTGCCGAGAACGAGAGCACCGGAATCGACTCGAGCGTGATGGCACCAAAAGCCAAGAGCACCAGCTCATAGAAAACCGTGTTGACGATGCATCGAATTGCCGAGGCAATCATGATTCCGCCAACGATGTCGCGGCTGCGCAACTGGGTGGCAATCATCGAGAAGAACGATCTATCCCAGACGAAACCCTGCAGCGTCGGAAACGTGGTTTCATCCATGGCGGCCTGAATCGCTGCTGTGGCAAGCAAGGCAGGAGCCAAGAAGGTCAGGTAGCCAACGCCATCGATGCCGTTAGGGCCCAGGTTTTTGTTGACCAGAGCGCCGATGCCGATGCCAACCGACATCAGGTAAAGCAGCGGGTTGCCGAGGCCGAAGGCAATCAAGGCCCACATCCACTTTGACATATTGCGAAGGCGATATTCGGCAACGAACCAAGGCCCCCATAGGCGAACCTTGTTGAGGTCGATTAGCTTGGTCGACCCTTGCCAGGTCAACTTTGCTTCTGAAATTTGCGCGCTCATTGATCGGCTCTGTTTCTAATCAACGAGGGTTCGGCCAGTGAGACGCAAGAACACGTCTTCGAGTGAGCTGCGGCGAACGAGCGAGGTCTGCGGTTCAAGACCCATCTTGTGAATCTGCTTCAAGATCTTTTCGCCGTCTTCGCTATAAACCAAAATGCGGTCTGGCAAAGTTTCGATGCGGTCGCCCAGGTGTGCAATCTTCTGCCCGGCCTCCGCATTATTTTTCGAACCGAAACGAACCTCGAGAACTTCTTTGCTCGAATACTTTTTGATCAGTTCAGCGGGTGCACCCTCGGCCATAATCTTGCCTTTATCCATCACGATGAGTCGGTCACAGAGTTGCTCGGCTTCATCCATGTAGTGAGTTGTAATGACCAGGGTGACGCCTTCTTCTTTTAGGCGAAACAGTCTGTCCCAAAGAATGTGACGAGCCTGTGGGTCGAGACCGGTGGTCGGTTCGTCGAGCATCAAAATCTCTGGCTCGTTTACCATACCGCGAGCGATGGTGAGGCGGCGCTGCATTCCGCCAGAAAGCGCACTTACCTTGGTGTCACGCTTATCGGTTAGCTGCGCGAATTCGAGCAACTCGACAATCTTGGCCTTCAAGAACTTGCGGCTCAGGCCGAAGTAGCGGCCATAGATATAGAGGTTCTCCCAGGTCTTGAGCTCACGGTCGTGACTGTCTTGCTGAGGCACGACTCCGAGGTGGGCGCGAATCTCTGGGCCGAACTTGTTTGGGTCTTTGCCCAAAATCGTCAGGTCACCGCTGGTGCGCTGAGAGGTCGATGCGATCATGCGCATGGTGGTCGATTTGCCTGCGCCGTTTGGGCCTAGCAAGCCGAATGACTCACCGCGCTTCACAGAAAAGGTGATGCCATCGACGGCGACGAAATCTTCGTACTTCTTGGTCAGCCCTTTGGCGACAATCATTAGTTCAGCGGTCTTCTTAGCCAATTCTGTGCTTTCTTCTTTGAACGCCCTAATCCGGGCAGCTTTATAGGCTAACCCGACCGGCAGCCGAATTATTGCTATTCGACACATATTTATCAGGTTGTTAGCCTGTATGAATGCCCACTCAAACCGTCGCTAAGCCGCGGCCGGGCAATACCCGAATTACCGGCAAAGAGCAGTTTTATACCCCTGCCCCACTTGCCCGTGAATTATTCACGGATGTCGCCTCGGTCGTGACCAACCTTGCCGAGCGCGTGGTCATCGAGCCGGCCGGTGGCACCGGAGCATTCATCAAGGCCGCCAAGAAGTTTGGCGTTGCCGACATCGTAAGTTTCGACATCGAACCTAAGCACGCGGGCATTGCCGCCGGCAATTTTCTCGAGGCAGAACTCGACATGCGGGGTGCAGTGACTGTTTCGAACCCACCTTTCGGGCGAAACAATTCGCTCTCGATTCCGTTCTTCAACAAGGCAGCCGAGCACAGCGATTACATCGCGTTTATCGTTCCGCGTTCTTGGCGCAAGTGGTCTGTCATCAATCGACTCGATCAGCGTTTTCACCTGGTCTTCGACAAAGACATTCAGATTGACTATGTCGATGAAAACGGCGACGAGCTTTCAACCAAGTCTCGCCTGGCCACCTGTTTTCAAATCTGGCAGAAACGAAAAGTTGTGCGACCGATCGTTAGCGTTGTCGACAACGAGTTCATCAAAAAGGTAAAGCCGGCCGAGGCCGATGTTTCGCTAACGATTTTCGGTTTCAACTGCGGCAAGGTTCGCACCGAGTTCAAGCGCGAACCTAACTCGACACAGATGTTTTTGAAATTGCAGCATCCGCGTGCTCTCGAAGCATTGCAGTCTGTCGACTTCTCACGATTTTTCAAGAACACCGCATACACCGAAGCACTCTCGCTGCAAGAAATAAATTTCTTGCTCAACGAGTTTCTAATTGGCGAGGGCCAACTAAAGGAGAACAAATGAGCATGATGGGTGGCCGTCGTCGCGGCCCAGCTGGTGCGCCAGACAAAGGCCCAAAGGCCAGCTTCAAGACGCTTCTGCCTTATCTCGCAGATCACAAGAAGCCGCTAATCATTGCCGTCATCTTGTCGATTTGCGGTGCCGGTGTTTCACTCGCCCAGCCGCTTGTCGTTGGTCAGCTGATTACCGCAGTGCAGAACCAGCAGCCAACAACCATGCTGGTTGTAGCCCTGATGGCCGTGGTTGTCGGCTCGGCAACCTCTGACGGTTTCATGCGCTACCTGCTCGCCAAGGCCGGCGAGGGCATTGTTCGCACCGCCCGAGTCTCACTTGCGGCTCGCCTGCTTCGCCTGCCGATTGTCGAATATGACCGTCGTCGCACCGGCGACCTGGTGTCACGCACCAGCTCAGACACCACGCTCTTGCGTGCCGTGCTCACCCAGGGATTGATCGACCTAGCCGGTGGCATCTTGATCTTCATCGGTGCGGTTATCGCGATGGCATTCATCGACCCGCTATTGCTTGGCCTCACCGTGTTGATGCTTTCGATTGCAATCGGTGCAGTGACTTTCACATCAAAGAAGATTCGAAGCGCGACCACCAAAGCTCAGGAGCGAGTTGGCGACATGTCAGCTGCTGTCGAGCGCGCGCTGAGTGCGGTTAGAACCATTCGTGCGGCTCGCGCAGAAATTCGCGAAACCGAGCAGGTTCAGAATGCTTCTGACGAAGCATATGTTCAAGGCGTGAAGATCGCAAAGATCAGCTCTGCGATTGCACCTATCGGTGGCCTGGCTTTCAACAGCGCGTTCATCGTTGTGCTCGGTGTTGGTGGCTATCGCGTTGCCTCTGGCGCAACCACCGTTGCTTCGCTGGTTAGCTTCATCTTGTTGATGTTCTTGATGATGCGACCAGTCGGCACAGCATTCGGTGCAATCACCTCGGTGCAGTCTGCGCTCGGCGCGCTGGCGCGCATCCAAGAAATTTTGAATCTGCCAGTCGAAGAGGCAGACGGCCAAGAGCTTGCAGTGCGCAAGGCTCGCAACAAAACCGCAATCGAATTCAAGAATGTTTCGTTCGGTTATGCGCCGACCCC
>CANGGA010000012.1 GCA_947453285.1 Microbacteriaceae bacterium
AGGCGCGGCAATCTGGTGTCATTTACGGTTGCCCCACCGGCCACCACGAGGTCAGTGCTCGGCGTAAAGATTCTCGAGAAGACCTACCGCGGCCTTCACCACTTCGGCGTTGTGCCGTTTGAGTCGAGTGCCGCCCGCAGGGCCATGGCGCTGATTCTGCTTCGCAACTTGCACGATCAGAGTTCGCCTGCAGCCGCGCAGAATAGCCTGAAGCAGCCGGTGGCCATGGTCTCGGCAACCGCCATCCATGGGGGAACCTGGCGCCTCGGCTATCGCCCTGACACGATCTGGGTTGCCGCTACTTTGTTCGGTTGGCTAAGACGTAAATAGTTTCAAGCTTCGAGCGGTTTCGGTTAGTTCTTCTCGAACGCTCGGATGCGCAGCCTGTGAAATCAAATTTCGCGCCTGCTGCTCTTGCGAGTGACCAAAGATATCGGCAACACCGTTTTCGGTAACCACGTGACTGTGCTGAAAGCTCGTGATGTTTTCTGTGAGTCGACCGACGATGGTGCTGACGTTTGCCTTTGGGTGCCAAGATTGCAGTGCCATAAACGAAGCTCCGCCGCGAGCATGCAGTGAGCCAACAATGAAGTCGGTCGAGCCACCAAAGCCGCTATAGATTTGCCCGTTCACGTGGCTGGCATTGGCCTGGTCATAAAGGTCAATCTGCAGGGCAGAGTTGATCGAAGTCATGCGCGCCTGCCGAGATATCTGACCGGGGTCGTTGGTCTTTTCGGTGCGAAGCATGCGCACCTGGCGGTTTAGGTTGAGCCACGAATAGAGTTCTTGCGAACCAAAGACGAATGATGCCGTGATTGGAATCTCAGTGTCGAGCGCACCTGCGCGGTGCATCGCGAGCACGCCATCCGAGAACATTTCCGTCCAGATGCGCATGTCTTTGCGGTTGGTCAGGGTGCCAAGCACCGAGTCTGGAATAGCACCGATGCCGAGTTGCAGCGTAGAGCCGTCTGCAATCATCGAGCCGATGCGCTCGCCGATGTTGCGAGTCTCATCGGTGAAGTTGACCTCTGGTTTGGTTGCAAGGGGTTCGTCGACCTCGATGTAGTAATCGATTTCGTGCTCATAGAGTTGTGCGTCGCCATAGGTGTAAGGCATCTGAGCATTCGCCTGAGCGATAACCAAACCGCCGCGGGCTCGAACCGCCTCGATTGCGGCCGGCAAAATGTTTACCTCTGTGCCGAGGCTCACTGTGTCGTGTCGAATGCTCGAAGTGTGAATCAGCACAACGTCTGGAACGTAGTGGTCTCGAAATAAAATCGGCACGAGGCTCAGGCGACTAGGAATGTAGTTGAGGCGAGCGCTTTTGCGCATTCCCGGCCCGACGAATGCCGACTCAAAGGTCACGCCTTCACGATCTGGAATTCCAGGATGCGCATTAAGCATGTGCAGCTTGAATTCGGCGACGTTGGCATCGAGCACTTTCAGAAGCGCCATCGGCGAAGCAAAGTTTCCTGAAGCAACGACTCGGGGGTTCTTTGGCAGCTCGGCGAGGATGCTCGCTAACTGTGATTCATTTACCTTGCGCATGATGCTCCCTTTGCCTTGAGCCTAAAGCGAGAGATAACTGCAGGCGAGTAAGGTTAGCCTCAAATGACGAAACCACTTCAGCGCATGGCGGTGCCGGCACTCATCGCGGCAATCCTTGGCCCAATTCAGGTAATCACGGGGTTCAACCTCGCCCAGGCCTTTTGGCCCGGCTTCGACGCGGTGCATCACACAATCAGTGATCTAGCGGCCGATGATTCGCCGGTGCAGGTCTTGATGACATCGTTCTTCTATCTCGGCGGCACGCTTTCGATTGTCGTCGCCATTTGGGCAAGGGCTTTTGCGATGCCCGGCCGAATTGCGATCGGCTTGGCTGGCTTAGCGACCTACGGACTGGCTTACTTCACAACTCCAAGCCAAGTTGGCCACTCTGACATGCATCGCATCTTTGCCATTGCTTCGTTTGTTCTTTCGGCCGGTTGGCCGTTGCTCGCTATGCGATTCGACAAGCGGTATCCGTGGATTATTCGCCCAATGGGAGCCATCGTTGGCACGGCCCTGCTCACCGCATCGGCCTTATTGTTTTTGGCTAGTTGGACAGACCCGAATGCGCCGGCTACCGGGGTTTGGGAGCGAATTATCGCAGTCAGTCAGACCTGGTATCTGGCCCTAGTCATTTGGCTCTGCTGGTACACCGAGAAAAAGCAGAGTTCTAAAGGCTAATTTCTGGCGCTATTGTTATTTTTGTGAGCGCTCTCATTTCGGACCGCGAGCTAGTGACGCTGGAGTCATCCAACGGGCGTTGGCGAGCAGATGTGCACCCGGTTGGTGCATCGCTGGTCGCGCTTTGGTTTGACGATGCCGAGATCGCCGTCACCCCATACTCAGAAAATTTCTATGCATTTGCCGGTGCAACCCTTGCACCCTGGCCCAACCGACTCGAAGACGGCACCTGGGTCTTTGAAGATCAGGCGCGCAAGCATCGCATCAACGACGAGCGCGGTCACAATGCAAACCACGGATTGGTCTTCGATCGCAAATTCGTAACTTCACATTCGACAGCAGATTCAATCACTTTCGAACGAGAGCTCGGCGGCGACGAGGTATTTCCGTTCATGGCCATGGTCAAGGTTCACTACTTGCTAACCGAAAATGGATTTACCCAAACTATTTCTCTTAAAAACCGATCGCACCTGATTATTCCGGCCGCCTTCGGTTCGCATCCATACTTCTTGCTCGAGCAAGATTCACAGGTGCAAATTAATGCTCGAGAAGTTTTCACAAATTCAAGCCGAGGGCTTCCGATTGAAAGAGTGGCACTCGATAGTTCAGGCATCGCCAAGCAGGGCTTCAACTCGGCTGCCGAACTCGAGGTTGATGATTGTTTCACGGCACTTATCGAAAATGCAGATTCAAAATATTCGACGTTGATTACTCGACCAGGCATAAACGGCACGGTTGAGATTTGGCAAGATTGCGATTTCGAATTCGTGATGCTTTTCGCATTTCACGAACGGGGCGAGAACGGCCGCATGTGCCTAGCGGTCGAACCACAAACCTCGCCGGCCAATTCATTGCGAAGTGGCGATCACCTAATCTGGCTCGCTCCAGATGAAACCACAAGCGCCTCTTGGGGCGTCAAGATCAGAAACGGAATTTCGAATGGCTGATACCAACATCACTTGGAAACTATTTGGCACCTATCTCAAGGTTGGACGAGTCAGCGTTCTAGCCAGCTCGATCGCTGTCATCTTCGCAGCCCAAACCTTCGTGAACCCAAACGGCCGCTACGAGGTTTTCATGTCGCTTCTCGCCTTTGCCACCGCGCTCTGGGCCGGCTATCAGGCCTATAAGACCAAGGCCATCCTCGGTTTCGTGGGAATCCCGTTGTCTTTGATTTGGCTGAATCCGCTGCTTGGTGGTGAATGGTTTAGCACCGTCTCGGTTACCTTCTTCTTTGCTCACGCGGCCTATGCCATGGTCTTTGCCCTCTATGCCTATACGTTCATGCGACTAAATGTTAAGAAACCCGAATCGAGACGTCGTGGCTGATGAATCTTGGGTTGGCTTTGCCCGCTCACCAAAGCCAGATAAGAGTTTGGTCAAGGCGCATTTCGCGCTAACGATTGAAACTCAAACTGAGCTGCCTGAGTTATTCAGAACTGCGACAACTGCGGCCGGCTTGTCACTTTGGCTTATGCCGGTGGTGAAAGCCGATTTGAAGGTTGCCGGAAAGATCGAAATGCTAGACGATCATTTTGGCCGCGCTGTTTTTACTGCGGTTGAGCTTGGTCGTCGCGTTGTGATTAATAGCGAACAGTTTGGTGAAATCGAAATGTTGTTTGCCGAAAGAAAATCGAACAACGAACTGAAACTTAGTTTTACCAAGATGGTCGCCGCCGATGCGCATGCCGATTTTTTGCGAAAAGCAGAACAAGCGGCAAACCAACTCGAGTTCAGGTTGGGAGAGTAGGCGATGAGCGAAAAGAAGCCAAACATATATGACGTTGCTCGTCTCGCCGAGGTTTCGCACCAAACCGTTTCGCGCGTTCTGAACAATCAGCCAAACATTCGCCCGGCAACTCGCGCGCGAGTTGAGGCTGCGATGGCTCAACTTGGTTATCAACCGAACCCTGCTGCCCGTTCACTCGTAACGGCTAAGAGCAACATGCTTGGGCTGCTAGTTTCTGACACCGGCTTGTATGGCCCTGCGGGAATGCTCAACGCGATGGAGAGATCTGCACGCCAGGCCGGTTACTTTGCAATCACGGTAGCCGTTCGATTTGACTCACCAGAATCTTGGGCCGAGGGCTTGCAGCACCTATCTCGCATGCACGTAGAAGGAATCGCTACCATCGCCCTGCAGTCTGAGGTCATCAAGATGGCAGCGAAGATCATGCCAAACATCAAGTTGGTGGCTATCGACACCGATGACCAGGCAAACAGGGTGAACTCGGTTGGCATCGACAACTTGGGTGGCGGGCACATGGCAACCAAGCACCTAATCGAACTCGGGCACAAGAAGATCTTGCACATCATGGGGCCGGCTACCTCTTCTGAGGCTCAAAACCGGCGTCGGGGCTACGAGCAGGCCATGGTCGAGGCGGGTCTTGAGCCCGCAACCGTGCAGGGCGACTGGACAGCCGAGACCGGCTTTCGAATCGGCATCGAGTTGAACCTCGAGCTCACCGGCTACACGGCAATCTTCACCGCCAACGACCAGCTCTCTCTTGGGCTCATGAAGGCATTTAACATGCGCGGAGTAAAGGTGCCCGCCGACATCAGCCTGGTTGGTTTTGACGACATTCCAGAATCGCCATATTTCAACCCACCGCTAACCACCATTCGTCAGGACTTCAATCAACTCGGCGAGGTTGCCATCGAAATGTTGCTTAGCGATCTCGCCGGCACTAAGCGCAAAAAATTTGAAGCATTGAAACCGAACCTCGTGGTTCGCGACTCGGCAATCAGAATTTCAACAAGCAGAAAGTAATCGAAAGCATGAGCGAAAAATACACAATCGGTGTTGACTACGGAACCCTGTCTGGTCGTGCTGTGGTAGTTCGAGTGTCTGACGGGCACGAGCTTTCGAGTGCGGTCTTCGAATATCCGAACGCGGTCATGGATAGCAAACTGAATTCGTCTGGCAAAGCGCTCGGTGCCGACTGGGCTTTGCAAGACGCGAACGACTATGTCGAAGTTTTGAAACATGCTGTTCCCGAAGCAATCAAGCTCGCCAAGATCGACGCAAATGATGTCATCGGCATCGCCACTGACTTCACCGCCTGCACCATCTTGCCGGTGCTCGAAGACTCCACTCCTCTTTCCAACCTCGCCGAATTTCGCGACCGCCCTCACGCCTATGTGAAACTTTGGAAGCATCACGCCGCTCAACCTCACGCAGATCGAATCAATGAGCTTGGTCGCACCAGAAATGAATCATGGATGCCTCGTTATGGCGGCCAGATTTCATCTGAGTGGGAACTTGCAAAGGGTTTGCAACTTTTCGAAGAAGACCCTGAGATCTATAACCGCATGTTCAAATTTGTCGAAGCGGCCGACTGGATCATCTGGCGGCTCGGTGGCAAATATGTTCGCAACGCGTGCACTGCCGGCTATAAGGGCAACCTGCAAGATGGCGAATATCCTTCGCGCGAGTTTTTCGCTGCACTAAACCCTGGCTTCGCTGACTTCGCTGTTGAAAAACTCGATCACGAAATCGGGCAACTCGGTGCAGAGGCCGGCAAGCTAACCGCCGAGGCGGCTGGCTGGACAGGCCTGCCAGAGGGCATCACGGTTGCGGTTGGCAATGTCGACGCGCACGTCACCGCACCGGCGGCACAGGCAACTCAGCCTGGCCAGATGGTTGCCATCATGGGCACTTCGACCTGCCACGTAATGAACAGCGACAAGTTGGTAGAGGTTCCCGGCATGTGCGGCGTCGTCGACGGCGGAATCGTCAGCGGACTCTATGGCTACGAGGCCGGCCAGTCGGGCGTTGGCGATATCTTCGCTTGGTATGTCAACAACCAGGTGCCGGCAAGCTACTTTGCAGATGCCGAGAAAGCCGGCAAGAGCATTCACCAGCACCTAACCGACTTGGCTGCAGAAGAACCGATTGGCGCACACGGATTGGTGGTGCTCGATTGGCACAGCGGCAACCGATCGGTGCTTGTCGATCACGAACTTAGTGGAATCGTTCTCGGTCTGACTCTGACCACTCGGCCAGAGCAGGTGTATCGAGCGCTGCTAGAGGCAACAGCGTTTGGCACACGAAAGATTGTTGAGACATTTCAGAAGTCTGGTGTTCCGGTTACCGAGTTCATCGTTGCCGGTGGTTTGTTGAAGAACAAATTCTTGATGCAGCTTTATAGCGATGCAACGCGATTGCCGCTTTCGACAATCGCAAGCGATCAGGGGCCGGCACTTGGCTCTGCAATACACGCTGCGGTTGCTGCCGGCGCATACGCAAACATCCGTGATGGTGCCGAGGCAATGGGTCGCTCGAACCGCGGTGTCTATCAGCCAAATGAGTCTGCATCGCGCGAGTATGACAAGTTGTATGCGGAGTATGAAATCTTGCACGACTATTTCGGTCGCGGCGCAAACGATGTAATGAAACGACTAAAGACAATTCGACGCGAGGCAATCAATGAGTAACGAATCGAAAATCGCAAAAGTTCGCCAGGTAGTTTCTGATCTGCACCAAGAGTTGGTTAAGAACCAACTGGTTGTCTGGACGGGCGGAAACGTCTCTGAGCGAATCAAATTCGATGACGGCAGTGCAGACCTATTCGTAATCAAGCCTTCGGGAGTTTCTTATGACGAGCTGACCGCAGACGAAATGGTGATCTGCGACCTCGACGGAAACGTCGTCGCCGGAAATCGCAGCCCATCTAGCGACACGGCAGCTCATGCCTATGTCTACCGAAACATGCCTGAGGTCGGTGGGGTAGTGCACACCCACAGCAACTACGCGTGCGCCTGGGCGGCGATAGGCGAGCCGATTCCATGCGTGCTCACAGCCATCGCAGATGAATTCGGGGGCGAGATTCCGATTGGGCCATTCGCCATAATCGGCGACGACAGCATCGGCAAGGGAATCGTGTCAACCCTTCAGGGGCATCGATCGCCGGCCGTAATCATGCAGAACCACGGAGTTTTCACCATCGGGCCAAACGCCAAGGCCGCGGTTAAGGCGGCCGTTATGTGCGAAGACGCGGCGAAGAGCGTCTTTATCGCCCGTCAACTGGGCACTCCTGTGGCTATTTCGCAGGCTGACATCGATTCTTTACATAGTCGTTATCAAAACGTTTATGGAAAGTAACCATTTTGGTTAGTTCTGCTCACCTAGTTGTGGCAGAGTTTGTCTTGGAAATGTGAGCGCTCACCTTAGGAGGATGTCATGGTTATTGTCCGCCAGTCATTCATCGGGTTAGCGCTTCGCTTTTTCTCAAGCTTCTGGTCGAGATGGACGCGACCAGGGATGGCACACAAGTCCAACTTCCATTCGAAAGGAATCAAATTGATTAAGAAAGTACTCGGCATTGTCGCCGCAGGTGCTCTTCTAGTTGCGACCCTAACCGGTTGTGCTAGCTCAAGCACATCAGAAGGCGGTCTTATTGGTGTAGCCATGCCGACCCAGTCATCAACCCGTTGGATCTCAGACGGTAACAGCATCAAGGATGCACTTACCAAGGACGGCTTCACTGTCGACCTACAGTATGCAGAAGACGACATCCCAACTCAGGTTTCACAGCTTGAGGCAATGCTAACTAAGGGTGCAAAGGCACTTATCATCGCAGCAATCGACGGAACTCAGCTAACTGACGTTCTACAGAAGGCAGCCGATGCAAAGGTTCCAGTTATCTCTTACGACCGCCTAATCCGTGACTCAGCAAACGTTGACTACTACGCAACCTTCGACAACTTCAAGGTTGGTGTACTACAGGCAACTTCATTGCTAGTCGGTATGGGCGTTTACGCATCAGAGACCAGCACCTCAGCTGACGGACCAAACGCAAAGGGCCCACTAAACGTGGAGCTATTCGCTGGTTCACCAGATGACAACAACGCAACCTTCTTCTTCAACGGTGCAATGTCAGTTCTTCAGCCACTTATCGACAGCAAGGTTCTTGTTGTTAAGTCAGGCCAGACTGAGTTCACCAAGGTAGCTACCCTCCGTTGGGACGGCGCAGTTGCTCAGAAGCGTATGGACGACATCCTTGTTGGTTCATACAAGGGCGGCGCAAAGGTTAACGGTGTTCTTTCACCTTATGACGGTCTAAGCCGCGGAATCATGGCTTCGCTAGAAGCTGCTGGTTACTCGAACTCAACCGCAAAGGGTCTTCCATTCGTTACTGGACAGGACGCAGAAGTTCTATCGGTTAAGTCAATGATCGCTGGCGAGCAGTACTCGACCATCTTCAAGGACACCCGTGAGCTAGCAGCTGTAGCAGTGAAGATGGCAGAGGCTCTTCTAAAGGGAGAGACTCCAGAGACCAACGACACCACTACCTACAACAACGGCGTGAAGGTTGTTCCTTCATACCTATTGACTCCTTACATTGTGACTACCGACAACTACAAGAAGGTTCTTGTTGACTCGGGTTACATCAAGGAAGCTGACCTAGGTTAGTAACTAGTAGTAATCGCGAACCGGTGGGGTGCCTAGCACCCCACCGGTAAGCACTAAAAGCAGCAAATCAACACAAGCAATAATCCCCAAAGACGAGGTAGCACAATGACCAGCAACATCCTGGAGATGCGTTCAATCACCAAGGTTTTTCCTGGAGTGCGAGCTCTAGACAATGTTTCTCTAAACGTTGCTCGTGGTGAGATCCACGCAATCTGCGGCGAAAACGGCGCAGGCAAATCAACTCTCATGAAGGTTCTCTCTGGTGTGTACCCACACGGAACCTACGAAGGCGACATCGTCTATGAAGACGAAGTCATGTCATTCAAAAACTTGCGCGACAGCGAAGCAAAAGGCATCGTAATCATTCACCAGGAGTTGGCGCTTAGCCCACACCTTTCGATTGCCGAAAACATTTTCTTGAACAACGAAATCAAGCGCTTCGGTTTAATCGACTGGAACAAGACCGGCCAAGAGGCTCAGAAACTTATCGCTCGCGTCGGACTGCGTGAAAACCCAGACACCAAGATCAAAGAGATTGGCGTCGGCAAGCAGCAGCTAGTCGAAATTGCAAAGGCACTTTCAAAACGTGTAAAGCTTCTTATTCTCGATGAGCCAACCGCTGCGCTTAACGACGAAGACTCTGCTCACTTGCTCGATCTGCTTCGCCACCTAAAGGGCCAGGGCATTACCTGCATCATCATCTCGCACAAGTTGAATGAGATTGCTTCGATTGCCGACAAGACCACGATCATCCGTGACGGCAAGACCATCGAGACCCTCGACATGCACAAAGACAAGGTCGACCAAGAGCGCATCATCAAGGGCATGGTTGGCCGCGAGATGGAGAACCGTTACCCGCAGCACACCGCAAAGGTTGGTGCCGAGATTCTTCGCGTCGAAAACTGGACTGCACATCACCCAGAAGAGACCAACCGCGTGGTTGTCGACAACGTCAACATCAACGTGCGCAAGGGCGAAATCGTCGGCTTGGCCGGAATCATGGGTGCGGGTCGTACCGAGTTTGCCAGAAGCCTCTTTGGCCACAGCTGGGGTTCAAAGATCAGCGGCAAAGTGTTTATTAACGGCAAAGAGGCCAAGGTCTCAACAATTCAAGACGCAATCGATAGCGGGCTTGCCTACGCCACCGAAGACCGCAAGCGGTACGGCCTCAACCTAATTGACGACATCAAGCGAAACATCTCACTTGCATCGCTCAAGAAGTTCGTTAAGCGCGGACTCGTCGATGACA
This sequence comes from Microbacteriaceae bacterium, assembly GCA_947453285.1. Taxonomy (GTDB): domain Bacteria; phylum Actinomycetota; class Actinomycetes; order Actinomycetales; family Microbacteriaceae; genus Rhodoluna. Next base: position 9,894 of record CANGGA010000012.1, read on the forward strand.
ATCGCGAGTTCGTTGTTGCCTCAGAGTTCCGCGAGAGCATGAACATCAAGGCTCCTTCTGTGAACTCGATCGTCGGCAAGCTCTCTGGTGGAAACCAGCAGAAGGTTGTGCTCAGCCAGTGGATCAACACCAACCCTGAGGTCTTGATCTTGGATGAGCCAACTCGCGGCATCGACGTCGGTGCGAAGTATGAGATTTACACGATCATTCAGAAACTTGCAGACGAAGGCAAGGGCGTAATCATGATTTCGAGCGAGCTTCCAGAGCTACTCGGAATCTGCGACCGCATCTATGCAATCGCCGAAGGCCGCATCACCGGCGAAGTTGACAAAAAAGACTTCAAACCTGAACTTCTAATGAAATACATGACCACCGAGAAGGGCACCAAATAATGTCAATGCAAACCGCGAACAAGACTTCGCTCATGGATAACTTGCGTTCACGTCTTGAAGGCGTAAACCTGCGCCAAAACGGAATCTTCTTGGCCCTAATCGGTCTTCTAATTTTCTTCGCGGCTACGACTCCAGGTGCTGCGAGCTTGACCCCAGACAACGTGTCGAACCTCGTGATGCAGAACGGTTACATCCTCGTTCTTGCAATCGGTATGGTCATGGTGATCATCGCCGGTCACATTGACCTGTCGGTCGGTTCGGTCGCCTGTTTCATTGGAGCGGTAGCCGGAATTTTCGTCTGTCGCCCGCTTGAGCAAGACGGCTGGGATTGGCTTCCTGCGATGCCTTGGTACATCGGCATCCTCGCAGCCATCGTCGTTGGCGCCATCGTTGGTGTTTGGCAAGGCTTCTGGGTTGCATACGTTGGCATCCCTGCATTCATCGTGACGCTTGCCGGCATGTTGATCTTCCGCGGTCTAGCTTTGATGACCTTGCAGAACTCAAACATCGGTCCATTCCCAGACGAGTTCCGTGCAATCGGAAACGGCTTTCTAGATAAAGAGAATGCTCTCGGCCTATCGATTGGGCTTCCTGCAGACATGAACGCCATGGCGCTTATCTTGACCGCGGTTGGCATTCTCGCCCTCTGGTTGCGCGAGCTAACTACCCGTCGTGGCCGTGTGAAGTATGGTCAGCCAACCGAGCCAGTGATCTGGTTCTTGGTTAAGAACATCTTCTTGAGCCTCATGGTTGCCGGTGCCGGTTATCAGCTAGCTCAGGCAAATGGAATTCCTTACCTTCTTCTGCTCATGATCTTCTTGATCGTGGTCTACAGCCTCGTGATGAACAAGACCACTTTCGGTCGCCACATTTATGCAATCGGTGGAAACCTAAACGCAGCGATGCTTTCGGGAATCAACGTTCGTCGCGTGAACTTCTGGTTGTTCGTGAACATGGGCGCACTCGCCGCCCTTTCAGGCATCTTGATTACCGCCCGCATGAACTCTGCAGTGCCAAAGGCCGGTGACGGATTCGAGCTCGACGCGATCTCTTCTGTATTCATCGGTGGTGCCGCCGTTCAGGGTGGTGTCGGAACCGTAACCGGCTCAATGGTCGGTGGAATGATTCAGGGCATCCTGGCAAACGGCATGAACTTGAACTCTGTGGGCATCGACTCACAGATGTTCATCAAGGGTCTAGTGCTTCTATTCGCAGTTGCCTTCGACGTGTGGAGCAAGCGTCGCAAGTAGGCGCTAAATCTCATGGCAAAAACTAAAAAATATGAGATTTGGTTTCTAACCGGAAGCCAAAATCTATATGGCGAAGAGACTCTTCAGCAGGTTGCTGAGCAGTCGAAGCACGTTCTTGAAGCGCTGAAGAAAAACGTTTCGGCTCCGGTCGAACTCGTTTGGAAGCCAGTTCTAAAGACTCCCGACGCAATCAAGCGCCAGATGCTAGATGCCAGTGCAGACGATAACTGCGTTGGTGTCATTACTTGGATGCACACATTCTCGCCTGCGAAGATGTGGATTGCTGGGCTCGATGCACTGCAGAAGCCACTTCTGCACCTGCACACTCAGGCCAATCAGGCGTTGCCATGGGCGACTATCGACATGGACTTCATGAACTTGAACCAGGCCGCTCACGGTGACCGCGAATATGCCCACATGGTTTCGCGCATGTCTATCGCTCGCAAGATTGTGGTTGGCGAACCAACCTCGCACGACGTTGCTTCGCACGTGACCGCCTGGGCCTACGCGACCATCGGCTGGCACACCTCGCAAAACCTAAAGCTTGCCCGCTTCGGCGACAACATGCGTTATGTCTCGGTCACCGATGGTGACAAGGTCTCTGCCCAGATGCAATTCGGCATGTCAATCGAGTCTCTCGGCGTAAACACCTTGGTCGACGGCGTTGCCGCGGTCAGCGAGGCTGAGGCCGAAAAGCTCTGCGAGCTCTACGAGCGCGAATACGACGTAGTGCCCGAACTTCGCAAGGGTGGTGCTCGTCACGAGTCTTTGGTCTACGGCGCAAAGATCGAAATCGCGCTTCGTGCGATTCTCGAGGCCGGCGACTTCAACGCCTTCACTAGCAACTTCGAAGACCTCGGCGACCTTCGCCAGTTGCCTGGCCTTGCCGTGCAGCGCCTGATGGCAGATGGCTATGGCTTCGGTGGCGAAGGCGACTGGAAGACCAGTGCTCTTGGCGCAATTTTGAAGAGCATGACCCCTGCCGGCGGCGGAACCTCATTCATGGAGGACTACACCTATCACTTCGGCCCAGGCCCAGCAAAGATTCTCGGCGCTCACATGCTCGAGGTTTGCCCAACCATCACCGACCAGAAGCCCCGCATCGAGATTCACCCACTTGGCATCGGTGGCAAAGAAGACCCAGTTCGCATGGTGTTCACGGCTAAGCCTTCGGCTGGCCGCGTCGTTTGCCTCGTCGACATGGGCGACCGCTTCAGAATGATCTCGAACGAAATCGAAATCGTTGAGCCAAACGAGGATCTTCCTAACCTTCCGGTTGCTCGCGCAGTTTGGCAGCCGATGCCAACCTTGGCTGCATCAGCAGAGGCATGGATGCTCGCTGGCGGTTCGCACCACACCGTGCTTACCAACTCGGTGTCAAATGAAACCATCGAAGACTTTGCTCGCATTGCCAAGGTCGAATTGGTAAACATCGATGAGAACACCGAACTTCGTGCCTTCCGCAAGGAGCTTCAGTGGAGTGCTGCCTATCACCGTTTGGCAGAGCGAATCTAGTTTTAGAAAAAAAGAAACCCCACTCGACGAGTGGGGTTTCTTTTTTTTGTTCGACTAAATGGTTTTTGCGTCGATGACGAATCGGTAGCGAACGTCTGACTTGTGCATGCGGTCGTAGGCCGCGTCGATTGAGCTTGCCTCGCTTGCGTCAACCATTTCGATAGTTGCCGCAATCTTGTGCTCTGCACAGAAGTTCAACATTTCTTGGGTCTCGGCAATGCCGCCGGTGTTCGAACCCGAAATTGACTTCATCGAAGCGATCAAGCTGAACGGGTTGAAGCTTTCATCCGTACCTGGCAGACCGACGTTCACAAGGCTGCCACCAACGCGAAGCATGCCGAGGTATTTGTCGACATCGAGGTTGATCGAGGTGGTGTTTAAGATGAT
>CANGGA010000013.1 GCA_947453285.1 Microbacteriaceae bacterium
ATGCCCGAAACTCCCGAGAAGATCGCCCGCAAGGCGGCTAAGCGCAAGATTCAGGTTGACCGAGCCGCAACTATTTTTGAGCCAGGCAAGCGATACACCGAAACCGAAATCAACATTCTGCTGATGCAGCTCTTTGAGGATCACGTCTTCGCACGCCGCATGATGATTGAGTACAACATCCTCGACCGCACGTCCAACGGCTCAACTTACTGGTTGATCGAAACTACTTGAAATTTTTATAGACATCTTTTCGATGAGCGATGCGCACGACCAAAATCACTAGGCGAGAATCTTCAATTTGGTAAACGATTCGATAGTCGCCCACACGAACTCGAAACGTAGGTTCAGGGGAGACTAGCCTTTTCATTTTTGATGGACGCGGGTTGATTCGGAGCAACTCAACGGCCGCAAATACACGTCGCTGAGTTTGTTTATCCAGGGCTTGCAAGTCCTTCTTGGTGCCTTTGGCCCACTCAACAGTGAAACTAAATTTCGTCAAGGTCGAGACCTAGCTCTGCGGCTAACTCCTCTGTTGTGTAAGTCGGTTCACCGTTGCGAATGGCGGCCATGCGCTTTTCGGCGACTTCGATATCGCGCGAATCTTCAAGCACCTGAAGGGCGAGCTTTGCGAGCTCGGCATCCATGATGGTAACCGTCTTGCGGCCGTGATCGGTTATGGTCACCGGCTCTATGCGAGCCGCTTCGATGGTGTCTGCCCAGTTCTGGCGGGCCTGAGTCGAGCTGATTGTGTTCATGAGCAAAATGTACATTATTTACATTTTGCCTGCAATACCCTTGCCGTGCGCGGTGCTACTTTTAGGGTGAAGCCCTATGAACCGAGGCAACCATGGCAGTGGCAAAGACACCGATTGACACGGTGGCGCTGACCAAGCTGACCTATGGTGCGACTCCCGCAGACAAGGCAAATTTCAAAAAACTCGGATTCGCCGCCTGGCTCAACGACCAACTGAACCCCGATAAAGGTGACAACGCGTTCGTCACTAAGGCGCTCAAGACTTTCGGAAGCCTAAACCTCAGCGCATACGAGGTGCACAACACATTTCCGTTTTCGATCAAGAACTACATAGTCGCCGATGAGACGATTTTCGCAACGCTGCTTAGGCGCTACTGGTCTGACCGCCAGGTCTTTGAAATGCTGGTCGAGTTTTTTCACGATTACAACCCAAGCCCCCGCGGCGTCGATGATTCGAACATGAGTCACTATGACAAGTCGGTGATTCGTGCGCATGCCCTCGGCTATTACCCAGACCTCGTGCTCTCGAGTTCGCGCAGCCCGGCGATGCTCACGTTCTTGAATGGCAATCAAAACGAGAAAGATCACCCGAACGAAAATTACGGGCGTGAATTGCTCGAGCTCTTCACGGTTAGCACGGCATACCCATACACCCAGGATGATGTCGTTACGGCAGCGCGAGTGCTGACCGGAATCACTTGGTGGGGTGATCAACCAAACTTGCAGGTTCAAGTGAATCGTCACTATAACGGCCCAGTCGCGCTTCTCGGTTGGAGCGACCCAAATCCCGGTGGCAATTGGCAAACGATTTTGAACACCGCCGAATCGATGATTCGCTATCTCGCGTTGCTGCCGGCAACAGCTCAGGCATTTAGTTTGCGAATGGCACGGCGTTTCGTTTCAGATACACCACCGCAAACCTTGATCGATGCGATGGCTGCGACTTACACGAAGACAAAGGGGCACATCCCGTCGGTTTTCAAAACAATGGCACTGAGCAAAGAGTTTGCAGCGAGCTTTAGAGCCAAGACCAAGCGCCCAAGCGAGTTTGTTGGTTCAGTCATTCGCGGCCTCGATTTGAAAATGGCTCAAACGATTTATCCGGGCAACCCCACCGATGACGATTACTTCTATGGCAACCCGATTCGCGAATTGCATCAGTGGGCGTTGCAGCAGGGGCATTCGCCATTTGGCTGGCCGTTTCCGAACGGTTACCCAGATACCGCGGCCCCGTGGACGACCATGGCCGCTCAGATCACCCGCTGGAACATGAGCCATCAGCGCGCTTACGGCTGGGCCTCGAGCTCGCTCACCGCACCGAATTACAAGAAACTCCTGCCGTCTAGTGCCAAGACACCAGAGCAGGTAATCGATGCGGCCGCGACGCTATTTCTCGGTGCCAAATTTCCCACGGATGAACGCACCGCCGCACTCAAGATCATGTCTCAGGTGGGCGACTGGGAGCGCAAGGCCGAGGTGGCCGTTGGCCTAGTTCTTTCGAAGCCGGAATGGAATCTGCGATGAGCGACGAATTCTGCGGATGCGAAGAGTTTCAAGAGCTCGAGCGCGGCTTTAGTCGCCGAGGCTTTATCGGCTCAGTGCTCGCTCTTGGTGGCGGCTTGTTGGTCACCGATGCATCCGGTCTGCAATATGCCACGGCAGCGGTTGGCGATGCGAGTGCCGATGTCATCGTAAGCATTTCGATGCGCGGCGGCATGGATGGCATCATGGCGGTTCAACCACTCGGCGAAAGTCGACTTCGACAACTTCGCCCAAACATCTCGTTGAACGATTCTCAGACGCTCGCACTAGACAATCACTTCGGTTTGCACCCGAATCTAAAATTCTTCAAGCAGCTTTATGACGCGGGTCAACTTTCGATTGTGCACGCGGTTGGAACTCCGGTTGGCACGAGAAGTCACTTCGACGATCAGAAGTCTCTCGAACTTGCCGCCTATAACAACCCGGCAGTGACTCAAGGTTGGCAAAACCGTTTCTTGCAGGCCACCGGAACCACCGACGTTTTCGCCGGCTTCGCACCGCAGAATCAAACTCCAATCGCGATGATGGGAAGCAAGAGCACCGCGGTGTTTAGCAGCCTCGACGATGTGTTGCTCGAAGATATTTCTGACATTAGGCGTGCCGACTATGTGAACATCTTGAAAAAGATGCACTCGAAGAGCGCTCACGCTTGGCAGAAATCTGGCCTTGCTTCGCTAACCGCCTCTGAGCGCTTGCGAACCGTGAGCAGAGACTCGAACGTCACTTATCCACCGACGAATTTCGGCAAGCGACTTCAGGTGCTCGCTCAACTTTTGAAGTCGGGCATTAACATCAAGACCGCGAACGTTGACTTCGATGGCAACCTCGACGTTCACAGCGACGCCGGAATCATCACCGGTCAGATGGCCGACAACTTCGCCACTCTCAACAACGCAATTTATGCGTTCAAGCAAGACATCGGCGATATCTGGAACCGCGCGACAATCGTCACGCTAACCGAGTTTGGTCGTCGCCTCGAAGAAAACGCATCTCAGGGCATCGATCACGGATGGGCCTCGGCGATGTTCGTTTTGGGCGGTGGTGTGAAGGGCGGCAAGGTGGTCGCCAACTGGCCTGGGCTTGCTGCGGCTCAACTTCGCGATGGCGATCTGCAGGTGACGCTCGACTATCGTCACGTGCTTTCAGAGGTCTTGCGTTATCGCGGCGGCATCTCGACGGCAGATTTGGCCAACATTCTGCCCGGCTTCAAGTCACAAGACCTGGGTCTGGTTAGACAGCTCGGCGCTTAGCCGCAAACTCCAAGACCTGCTTGGCAAAGGCCTCAGAAAGCGCCCAAGCCTGCTTGCGATAGCTCGCCGCCAACTCGTGCGACTTTGCGATCTGCTCGTCTAGGTCGATGCCCTCGCGAATGAACGCACGACGATAGGTGCTCAACCAAGCCAACTGCTGCGAGAGCCCGACCTCGGGGTGAAACTGAGTGGCCCAGGCGCTGGTGCCTACCCTGAAGGCCTCGTTCATGCCGCCGCTTTCGCCTAGCAAAACGGCGTTTTCTGGCAAATCGAAGGTGTCGTAGTGAAAGTGAAATGCGTCTGCGCTAGCGCCGAGAGCGCCTAGCACAGGGTCGCTGGCGGCCTCTGGCGTCATGTTCACCTTGGTCCAGGCAAACTCGCCAGTCTCGGCCTTATAGACGCGCCCGCCGGCGGCCGAGGCAAGCAGCTGCGAGCCGAAGCAAAGCCCAAGCAGGGGAGTCTCGGTGTCTAGCGCCCACTTCATTATCTTGCGCTCGTGGGTCATCCAAGCATGTTCGGCCTCTTCGAGCACGCCGGCATGGGCGCCGAGCGAAATAATGCCCGAATACTGGTCGAGAGTCTCGAGCATTGGGCGGCCGTCGCCATCGTTTTGAACGTCCCAGGTGGTCATCAAAATGCCGGCCTCGGCGATCGGGTTGGCCATCTCGTTTAGGTGGTCGTCGATGTCGTGAACGATGACCAGAATCTTCGGCTGAGTGCTCATGGTTTTCCTTACGGTCTGTTGCAAGCCTATTGCTCGAGAGGCATAGACTCAGAAACATGGCTAGTGAACACAATCACATTCCAGAACTTTCGCAACTCAGAACCCGTCACAGCTCAAAGTGGAGACGTTACGGACACGACGTGCTACCGATGCACGTCGCCGAAATGGATTTCGAAGTCGCAACTGGAATTCGCAAAACTCTCGCAAAGATGATTACCGAGTCTGACCTCGGCTATCTCGGACCAATTCCTGAGGTCGGTGAAGCATTCGCGAAATACTCCGCAAAGAAGTGGGGTTGGCAGGTTGAACCGCATCAGGTGAAATTGGCCACGGATGTCGGCGTCGCCGCCGTTGAAATCTTTCGCGCCCTCGTAAAACCCGGCGACAAGATCATGGTGAACTCACCGGTGTACACAAACTTCTGGACCTGGATTCCTGAAGTGCACGCCGAGATTCTCGATGTTCCTCTCGATCGCGCTCGCGGTTGGCGACTTGATGTTGATGCAATCGACAAGGCGTTTGCATCGGGCGTGAAGGTGTTGTTGCTCTGCAACCCACAGAACCCGGTTGGCACAGTGCACACTCGCGAAGAGCTCACGGCAATCGCAGCGAGTGCTCGCAAGCATGGCGCAATCGTGGTTAGCGACGAGATTCACGCACCGCTCACCTATAGCGACACCGAGTTTGTTCCGTTCTTGGCTTGCGGCGAAGACGCCGAAAAGGTTGGCATCTGCATTACTTCTTCGAGCAAGTCTTGGAACACTGCCGGTCTCAAGGCCGCAATCGTGGTTACCGCTTCAGACGAGATGCTTCACCTGGTTGCCAAGTTGCCTGAGGCAATGCACTGGCGTGCTTCGCTGCTCGGCGCCTTTGCCATGGCAGAGTCCTTCGATCGCAGCGCGGGCTGGGTCGACGATGTCGTTGAGGCGCTCGATGAGAATCGTCGCCACTTGCTTGCCGAGTTGGCAGCCAAGTTGCCACAGGTGAAAACCCATCTTCCACAGGCAACCTATCTGGCTTGGCTAGACGTTAGCGAGCTCGGTCTCGGCGATACTCCGGCGGTGAAAATTCTCGAAAAGGCGCGAGTCGCGCTCGATCCGGGAACCAACTTTGGCCCGCAGTTCGGTCAGTTTGTGCGCTTCAACTTTGCAACGAGCAAAGAGAACATCACGGCAGCAATCGACCGCATCAGCTGCATCTAAAGGCAGCCGGAGCTAGATCTTCTTGAGCGCCTGCTCGATGTCGCGAATCAGGTCGCTTGCGTGCTCGAGACCAACAGACAAACGCACCGTGCTTTCGGTGATGCCCATCTGCGCCTGAACCTCTGCGGTCAACCGACGGTGCGTGGTTGAGCTCGGGTGAGTCATGAGTGACTTCGAGTCGCCGAGGTTGTTCGAAATGTCGATTACCTGAAGTGCGTTCATGAATTTGAAGACATTCGACTTGTCGCCTTTGAACTGAATTGCGATTGTCGAACCGCCGCCGCGCATCTGCTTCTTGGCAAGTGCGTGATTTGGGTGCGATTTCAACCACGGATAACGAACTGCCTTGACCTTTGCGTGACCCTCAAGAAACTTTGCAACTTCGAGAGCGGTGTTGCTCATGCGTTCGACGCGCATTGTCATGGTCTCGAGCGACTTGGTGAGCACCCACGCTTCAAACGCACCCATGGTTGGGCCGGTGTGACGAGTGAACTGACGAAGCACTCCGTGAATGTAGTCTTTGGTTCCGCAGACCACACCGCCGAGCACGCGACCCTGGCCATCGATGTGCTTGGTTGCCGAATACATGACGACGTCTGCACCTAGCTCAAGTGGTTTCTGCAAAACCGGTGAAGCGAGAACGTTGTCGACAATAACGGTTGCGCCGACTTTGTGAGCCAGATCGCTCACCATGCGAATGTCGACAATTTCCATCAGCGGGTTGCTCGGAGTCTCGATGAAGACAACCTTGGTTGGCTTCGAAAGCGCAGCGGCCCAGGTCTTCTTGTCGTTGCCCTCGATGAGTTCGAAGGTAACGCCCCACTTTGGCAAGATTTCGGTGATGACCACATAGCAAGAGCTGAACATCGAAGCCGAGGCAACGATGTGATCGCCGGCCTGAACCAGGCAGGCCACCGATGCGAACATCGCAGACATTCCGGTTGAGGTGGCCAGGGCAACCTCTGAGCCTTCGATTGCTGCGATGCGCTGTTCGAAGGTTGCGACGGTTGGGTTGCCGAAGCGTGAATACAAGAAGTGTTCGGTTTCATCCTTGAATGCGGCCTCAGCCTGTTCGGCCGAGTCGTAGGTGAAGCCAGAGTTTAGAAAGAGCGCCTCGCCGGTCTCGCCAAAGCCGGTGCGCGATAGGCCACCGCGAACTGCCACGGTGTCTGGGTGCAATGCCCAAGCCGGTGCAGGGGCGTCGACGCTGTCTTGATAACCCCACGGGCGATTGCGCTTAGTCATTTGCCAATTTTAGTCAGGCGCCGCAGAGCAGGTCTAGGCGATGTGTAAGAACCTGTAACGGTGGCAGCTCCAAATAGGCCTTGTATGCTGCCGTGCTTGCAATTGAAATCTGAGCGTCGGTCAAAGTGGCTAGCAGGCTCGAAAGTGAAATCTCGACCTGGCTCCAGTTGTCAATCTGGCTGCCTCGTTGATTCACAATGCGCAAATTGTTCTGCGCAAAGATTGCGATGCTCTGCGGGTCATCGAAGTTCAGCGTTTTGAGGCGCGCGTAGATCGGGCAATAGAGCGACGCGTCGCTCGAGCGTGCGATGACGATTGGCTTTTGCTCAGGCTCAACCGGCGTATAGACGCAACGCTTGAGCACGATCATCCAGTCGCTCATTCGGTTTGGGTCTGGCTCTTCGATACCAATGCCGAGATACTGCTGAAAAGTGTCGATGCCTGACAAACGAGGATAAGCCTTTGCGGCCCAAGGCTCTGCTCGGTGCGGCCAGTTTTCGGCGAGCGTGATTACGCGCGACCAAATCGTGGTGGCATTCTCGTGCCAGTCGTCGTCGAGTTTTTTGCCGACAACATAGGTGGCCCAGTTGGCGAGAATCAATCCGGTTGCCTTTTGCTCGGTGCGAGCGAGCGCGAGCGTCTCTTCGGCGTTTGCGGTTTCAGACTCGAGAACCGACTGAAGTTTGAACATCGAGTCGCAGGTGTAGTGGTCGATGCGCCACTGCTCGGCCGCGGTCAGTTTGGCCGCGTGATAGTTGACGACCTTTGGTTCGTGAGCGAAGAACGGGTAATTGAATTGAAAGAATGCGCCAAGCAGAAAAATTGAAATAACAAGAATCGGTGCGATTATGCGGCGCTTTACCCAGTCGGGTAGTTCGAAACTATAAAGCCACTTATCAAATTTCGAAGTGCTTGTAGTTCTCTTAGTCTTCGCCAATGTCTTCATTCCATAGAGCTGGGTTCTGCTCTATGAAGTCTGCCATGAGTTTGATTAGGCCTGGATCGTTCATCACGTGCAACTCTGCACCGTGTTCGGCAACCCAGTCTTGGCCGCCCATAAAGTTTTTGTCGTCGCCTACGAGCACGCGGCCGATGCCAAACTGGCGAATCAGGCCGCTGCAGTACCAGCAAGGCGAAAGGCTGGTGGCAAGGGTCACCTTGCGATAGCTGCGCTGGCGGCCGGCATTTCTAAAAGCACTGGTCTCGCCGTGCATCGAGGCATCACCCTCCTGCACACGCAGGTTGTGGCCGCTGCCGAGCAGCGCGCCGTTTTCATCAAAGAGGGCAGCCCCAATCGGAATGCCGCCTTCGGCGAGACCGAGGTGAGCCTCGGCAATGGCAACGCTGAGCTTTTCTTCGTCAGTAGCGAAGATCTGTCCAACTTTGAATTCCATTGCCGAGGCCTCTCGATTTCTTTAGCTAATTAGCCGTTATTAGTTCTTGGCCTTGTTGTCGACGCTGCGGAATGCAACGAACAAGACGGCAGCAACTACGAAGCCAACTAGAGCGGTTAGATCTGGAACATCCACGATTGCGCCGTTGTCTAGGGTGATGTGGTGAATTGCGATAGCAATCGGACCGGTGTACTGAACCTGGCTAGCAAAGCCCCAGATTGAGAAAACGGTTGCGATTACGAATGAAGCTGCTCCAGCCCATGAGTTCTTTGGAGCCAATGCGCGTGCCTGTGCATCCTTGCCCTTTGACAAGATGCGCTCGGTTAGAACAACTGCGATCCAAGGCGATACCCAGTATGAGACCACTAGCAAGAAGCCATCGAGTGAGTGTGCAACGTCACCGTTTACAACACCGACATATGACAAGGTGCCACCAACGACACCGGCAACAAGAACCATGATTGCGCGACGAGTCTTGAAGCCGAGCTTGAAGCCCATTGCCAAGAACGACATTGCGCCCGAGTAGATGTTGAGGATGTTCGCAGAAACCGAACCGATAACGATCGCTAGAAGAACGATTGCGCCGAATACTGGGTTGAATACTGCGGTGAAGGTTGAGGTCGGGTTAGCGATTCCCCAGAAGTTGCCCTTTGATAGAACGTTGAATGCAATAACTCCAACGGCCATGATCAAGGTGGTTGAGGTGAAGTTTCCTAGACCTGCGAACCATCCGAGAGCCTTCTTGCTGGTGTTAGCCGGTAGGTAACGGGTGTAGTCAGATGCGAATGCAGTCCAACCAGCGGTGTAACCATACGCTGCACCGGCGGTCAGGGTGAAACCTGCCCATGGGAAGTCAGCTGAGCCACCGGCTGCAACGTTAAATGCACCTGGCAAGGTGAAGATAACGACTACAACGATTAGCCAAACAATTGCTAGACCGTATGAAGCGAAGCGCTCCCACTTCTGAATCAAGTTGTGACCAACGAAGGCAACACCAACCTGAAGAAGAATGATTACGGCTAGTGCACCATAAACACCAATACCCGGAAGCAATGCCTGAAGGGCAAAGGTTCCAGAAACAGTGTTAACGGCAAACCAACCGATACCAGCGACCAAGGTCGATAGACCAGCAGGAATTAGGTTTCCTAGCTTGCCGAATGCGTTGCGGCTTAGCACCATCTGAGGCAGACCAGCTTCTGGTCCCCAGGTGCTTAGGATGCCGTGAGTAATGCCAGCTAGTGCGTTACCTACGAGAACCGCAAGCAAACCCTGCCAGACATTGAGGCCGAACCCGATGGCTAGTGCGCCGACGAATACGGTTGCGAACTCTAGGTTCGGAGACGACCAAACAGTAAATAGGTGCCACGCTTTACCGTGACGCTCACCTGCTGAGATCGGAGATACATCGTTTACTTCGATTGAGGTTGCTTTCGCAGAGCCTGAGGTTGATTGAGTCATAGGCAAACTCTAATGAAACTCACAGCAAACAAATGACAACGGCGCATGGTTTGATTTAAGCCGAGGTGGTGAACGATGTCAGACTGGCTAGCGCGTCGCCCGCCCAATATTCATAAGGGTTCTATCGATTTAGAACCACTGGATGAGTTCTTTCTCGAGCCCTATTTAGAGATGCTTGCCGACCCAGACGTGGCCCGCCTAACCGGCCCTGCGCCGACTTTTGCGCGAGAGCGAATAGTCGAGTGGTTGAACTCTCGACCTCTGGCTGAGGGTCGCCTCGACTGGGCAATTCGCGAATCGAAGCTGGGTGAGTTCGTCGGCGAAATCGTTTTGAACGAATACGAACTAAAAGACAACTCGATGAACCTGCGCATCGCACTTCGTGGCCCGCAGTATTTCAATCGCGGTTTCGGCTCAGACGCAATTCACGCGGTGTTGATCTTTGCCTTTGACAAACTCAAACTGCGCAAGGTGCGACTAAGCGTGTGGACCGAAAACCCGCGCGCGATTTCGACATACGAGAAATTCGGTTTTCAGGCGAAGCGGCAATACACCGAGCACGGTTATCGCTGGCAACGAATGGTGGTTGAGAAGCCCGATTTGATTCGCGCGCTCGCCGAACGAAAAATTGCCGAGCACCTCGATTTAGAAAACTGGAAATTCGAGTTCGACTCGGCCAAGCGCAGAGCTGGATTGTGCAACTACACAGACCAGAAAATTCAGCTCTCGAAATATCACGTTGACATTCACTCGGTCGACGAAAACATGCAGGTGGTTTTGCACGAGGTAGCGCACGCGATGGCCGGCAGCGAGGCTGGGCACTCTAAGGTTTGGTTGGCAACGGCAAAACGCATCGGCTATCGCGCCGAAAAGTTCACCGGCAAAGAGATCGCGCAAGAGACCGCTCCGTGGGTTGGCGTTTGCCCGATGGGGCACAAGCACTATCGCTATCGCAGACCCAAGAACATGGTGTCTTGCGCGCTTTGCACCAAGAACTTCGACTCGCGCTACATCATCCGTTGGCGCAAGCGCGAAGACTAGTTAGCCGAGGCTGGCGCCCATGGTCAGCAATTCATAGACCACAAAGCCCGCGAAGAAGTTGAGCCAGATGAACCTGCGCCACCCGCGGTTTGCGCTCTCGCAGTTCTCGTCGGTGATGTTGAGGTGCGGGATCAAAATGACCAGGTATGGCACCGCCGCGATCGCCGCAAGGTTTGCCGGCCAGGCAACACCAAGCATGAGCACCCCGGCCGCTAGGTAGAGCGCAAAGGCGAAGCGGGTGGTGCGACGGGCACCGATCACGGTGGCAATGCTAGAGATGCCGCCCTCGCGGTCGGCCTTCACGTCTTGAACCGCACCAAAGGCGTGCGAGGCCATGCCCCAGAATACGAAAGCAACCCAGCTCTGCCAGAGAGTCGGTTCAACGAGGTTGTGGCCGACCAGTAGGGCTGCGAAGAGCATCGGGTTCACAAAGTGGCTGGCCGAAGTCAGCGAGTCGAGAAACGGCTTCTCTTTGAACCGCAGACCCTTGACGCTGTAGGCCAGCACCGTGAACACGGCAAAGAGCAACATCAAACCTGAAGCCGCATTGCCAACCACTAACAGGTATGCCACGAATGGCACGCAGCTCAGCACCGATGCCCAGATGGTCACCGCGTGCAAACTCTTGTCGAGCAGGGCACCTTCGATGCCGCCCTTGCGCGGATTGCGCAGATCGCTCTCGTAGTCGAAAACGTCGTTGATGCCATACATGAGCAGGTTGTATGGAATCAAAAAGAACAGGGTGCCGAGCACCAGAGTGAGATCGAATCGATCTGTGAAGAAAACGTAGGTAGCCGCAAACGGAAACGCGGTGTTGATCCACGAGACCGGGCGAGAAGAATGCAGCAGAGCTTTTAGGGTCTGAAAGACATTGGTCTTCACTTTGCTGCCTTTCTCGAAGCCCACGATTGAAAGTAACTTCGAATCAAAACGATTAGCGGCACAAGCACAATTGTGTATGCAAAATCTTCGATTGGCGCATAGAAAATCTTGATGCCAGAGAGTTTGCTCTCGTCATAACTAACAATTTGAGTGGCCACGATGATGTTGTCGAACACGGCGGTCATGATCATCAAAATCAAAACCGGAACCCTATCGAAACACAGCCGGCTGGTGCGAAACTTTGCGAAATACCAAACAAAAATCGGTGCGATGAAAAACGAATTCAGTTGCAGGTAGGTCACTTTTCGACCTGCTTGCTAAACCTGAGCCAACCGGCCATTGCGATTTGCCCGCAATAAGCAAAAAGCGTCAAGAAGAAGAGCTCCTCGATTGGATATTCGTGAAACAGCTGAAGGCCAATCAGCAGGTTGTTCTCGCCCTTGAAGAAAATGTGGTTGGCGATGCCGAGGGCATCCCAGATTGAAAACAGAACCACGGCAATAACTGTGATTACCGCGGCAAGTCGAGCGTTCGCGAAGAAAGCCAACTTGAACCTGCGGTCGAGAAGCACTAGACCTGCAAGCGAAAAGATAATCGCGCCGAGGTATAGCCCAGGCATTAGAGCTTCTTTAGCGTTTTGGTCGGGGTGGTTGAGCGGTCGCCGGCAAGGTGCTTATAAACCAGCTCTGCGCCAATCAGGCACATCGGCAAGCCGATGCCAGGCAGGGTGTTGTGGCCCGCATAGTAGAGCCCGCTTGCCTTCTTGCTCTTGTTGCGCGGTCTGAAGAACGCGCTCTGCCAGAGGCTATGCGCCATGCCGAGTGCGGTTCCAGACCAGGCGTTCAAGTCGTTTGCAAAGTCGGCCGGGCCAATAATCTTGCGAACCACGATTCGCTCTTTGAGGTCGTCGATGTCTGCCCAGTCTGCTATCTGGTCGATGATTCGATCTGCCGCTGCCTCGAGAGCCGGGTCGCCTTCGCCGCCAAGCGATGGGTCTGGCGCGGCTGGCACGAGCACGAACAGGTTCTCGTAACCCTTTGGTGCAACCGAGTTGTCGGTCTTGCTCGGATTGCAAATGTAGAGCGAAGCCGGGTCGGCGATAACAGACTTGCCATCTGCCTTTTTGAAAACCTTCGCGAAGTTTTTCTTCCAGTTGGCCGAATACAAAAGTGTGTGGTGTTCGAGTTGCGGCAACTTGCCCTTCACTCCGAGAAGCAAAAGCAACGCAGATGGGCCAGGTTGCTTTTTGTTCCAGTAAGAACTCGGATAGGTCTGCCACTTTTCGTCGAGCATCTTGGTTTCGATGTGCTCGAGATCAGCCGTGCCAACCACAACGTCGGCTTCATAGAAAATCTCGCCGACCATCACGCCCTTGGTAACACCGGCCTCAACCACGATCTTTGAAACCGCAGAGTTGGTGTGAATCTTCGCGCCGTGCTTCTTGGCCAGCCCATCAATTGACTCGATGATCTTGTAGAAACCACCCTGCGGATAGAAAACGCCAACGTTCATGTCGATGTGTGTCATAAGGTGATACATGCTCGGAGTGTCATATGGCGATGCACCGAGAAACACGGCCGGAAAATCGAGAATCTTCTTGAGGCGCGAATC
>CANGGA010000014.1 GCA_947453285.1 Microbacteriaceae bacterium
CAATGCTTCCAAACGTAGACAACAATGCGTCACCCGAGGCTCAGCTCGCCGCGTTTGCTTCTCGCTCGGCACTCGGCGCAATTGCTGTTGCAATCGCCGGGGCTTTGATTGTGGTGGCCGGAGTAGCAAACGACCGACGCGCTTCGGCGCAACCTGTTGGCGCTAACTAAAACTTAAGCGCGCCACTCGCCTGGCTTGATGGCCATCAGCCATTTTTCGAATGTGTCGTTGCGCAGCACCGAGCGCGCACGCTTGTCTCGCATGAGTTGAATTGCCTTTGCCGCACTCATGCCGTCGCGAATCAGAACTAATGCCATTACCAGCCCAGATCGGTTGATGCCGGCTTGGCATCTGATTAGAACCTTCTTGCCGGCGCGCCAATCGCTGTGCGCAAGTTTCACGATGTCGTGCAGCGCCGAAGTCTCGAAGTCTGACATGTCGCCGTCATAAATTCCGAAGCGAATCTCTTTGACGAACCAATCGACTGGTTGGGCCCAGGCATACATGGTGATCACGGTGTCGAACTCTTCAGGGCCGATTGCAGGCAGTTCGTTTCTGTTTCCGACGAGTCGCATGTCGTGTTCGTCGTGAGTGCCACCTAGCCAGAGGCCGGGTTTGATTTCATCCCAGGTGTTTTCAGGCAGATAGGGGCTCTGATCTGGGCGTTGACCGGCGTTTAGCTTCTCGAGAAAGGCGTCGATGCTCGCCTGTCGGGCTTTTTCGTTATCTGGATTGGTCATATCTAAGTGATAACAGCACCCACCGACATTTAACGGCGTGGCGATTTCAAAGAATGTCGGTGGTCGGGTTCATAGTTATCTTCCGTTTCACTTTGGGGGATTCAATTTCGAGCGCAAAGGGGCATTTCTATGTCTGATTTCTGGGATTACCGCGGTTGGTCACGCAATGAAGAAAACAACGACTGGCAAGACATCCATGGCGACAACCTCGAATATCGAGCTGACGCACTGCTGAATCGTGCGCTAGACAGTGGCCACGCCCCTGAAGACCTCGACAAGACCATCCCTTACCTGTCGGCGGCGGCTGCCCTAAACCGCCAGATCGAGCGCATTCCTGAGCTGTTGCAGTGCCTGCTATTGCTTGGCGATTGCTACCTCACCCTTTGCAAAGGTGACGAAGTTGCCGAAGTTGCGCGCGAGGCCGAAGAGGTTGCGCTGCAGACCTTCAACGACAGTGCCCGGGCCAAGGCCATCCACCTTCAGGGCTACAACTACTATTTGCAAAAGAAACACTCGATTGCAGCAGACCACTCGGCTAACGCTGGGCAACTCTACGAGGCTGCGTTTGATCTCGATGAAGCCTTCGCTGTCTATATGGCTGCCGGCCGGCTTTATCGATGGAATGGCGAACTCGACAAGTCACTCGAATCATTTGGCAACGCCCTACGCGTTGCGAAGAACAACGAAGACCTAGAGCGAATTCTCGATGCTAAAACTTGGCTCGCATACATGCAACTGCGCGTCACGCCGAAGGTTGATCTAGAAGAAGCCAAGACAAACCTTGATTTGATTCGCGACCAACTCAAGTTGGCTAAATTTCGAGTTGCCACTAGTCGCCAGTTTGACCTGGCATGCGCCTGGCTTCGCGTTCATACCGACCCGTTCGAGGCTGCAAAAAATTTCGATGCGCTCATCGAAATTGCTCGCGCCGATAAAGAAACTATGATCATTGTCGAATTCTCGCTTGGCCGAGCCTATGCCCTTGGCCAATTTGAACGCGGTGAAAATTTCGTTCAGTCACTGCGTTCGACTCTTGCGATTCTCGAAGATTTAGAAGCCCCGATAGCCATTCTCGATGTTGCAAAACCCTTGGCAGATTTCTACATCGAAAACGAACAGTTTCAAGAAGCAGAGTTGGTCTGGGCTAGGAGTCGCGCCATCGCGGAACGACGAGGAGAGTCACCTGCGGCGCTCACCTATTTTGACCAGATGATTGCGCTCTGCATCGCCGCATATGCAGAGCCCGAGCGTGCCTTGTTAGTTCTCGAGAGCGCATTGCCTAAGACCATCGAAAAGCCGCTTCCGTTCGATTACGAGTATGCGCTTGCCAAGGCCTACGCCGCCAACGACCGAAGCACCGAATCGCTAATCGTCATCGACCGAGCGCTCACCACCCTTGGCGATGGTTCGTTGGCAAAGTTGGAATACGCAGAACTGCACGAGCTCAAGTGCGACCTTTTCGACAAGCAGGGCAATCCTCTAGCCGCTAAGAATGAGGCCAAGTTGAGCTTTGACGCCTATTTCGATCTCAACCAGATTGACAAGGCAAAACGCTTGAAGGCGAAATACCTGATGCAACAACCCGGCGACGCAGATCCTGAGACCGGGGCTATCACCCTCGGAAACTGGGGATAGTCACTGGTTTCTGGCTAGGCAATAAAGATGGTCGCACCAAATTTGGTGCGGCCATCAGCCATTTCAGACAATGCCCAGCTATGGGTCAACTCGCTATACAGTTTCGAACCAAAGCCAGAGCCCGAACGGTTCACTGGAGCTCTGCCGTTATTGATAACAGAAATTTCAATGAACTTGGCAACAACATTCGCTTCAATTTCGATTTCGGTTGCTGATCCGTGCTTAATTGCATTTGAAGTGGCTTCACGCAATACCTCAACCAAGGCTTCATTGAGCAACGGATTCTTTTTGACTATTTGATAGACGCTCTTCGAAACATTCGAATAAATCTCGCATGAGCCAGCCCACACCTCAATGATTTGCGAAAGAACAGATCGCAAGTCTGGAGATTCGAGAGAATCGAATTTTAGAATTTCCAAGGCGTTTTCGAGATCGGCATTTACCGACTGGATTAGTTTCTTAGACGGCCTCTGGGCCTGGGCCAAGCGCATGGCCGAAGCATAAAGAGCGGCCTGCACCGGACCATGCAAAACAGTAGCCACTCTGCGTCGATTCAACCAAAGCTCGCGACGAACTTGCGAGTTAAGCAGCTCTAGCTGATCATTCACTTTGACCGCGCGATTAGTCGATTCGGATCTTTGAGTTTGTCTAACCTGGCCGATGAAGAACGCTATGCCAATAATGATGGTGAGCGTGGTGATTCTGCCCCACGAATAAGGGTCTAGGTTGCCGACAAGACTTAGCATCGCGCTCGAAGCCAACCCAGCAATCGCATAAATGACAATTTGCAAAAAGAAAGCAGCTGCCGCTGGCAACCACAGCTTGCGCAATGCGTTCTCAGCGATAAACAACACGGCAAAAGTCGAAACCCCAAGCAAACCGAGGGCTTCGAATGAGTCGGCTTCATAAGCCACGACTGCGGCCGGAGTAGCCACGATGCAAATCAAAACCGAAGCCCAAAAAGGAACGAGCTGATTTGAGATCTGCACACGGGCGCCGATTCGCCAGTTCTCGCGCCCGACTGCCAAGTCGCTAGTTGTTTGACCAGAGGGCAACTCCGATGACCCCTCGGCTACCGCAAGGCTAAGCGGCCGAACCACGTTGTCGACGGTAGCCCGAAGTGCCTCAACTTCGATTGAAACCTCGCTTGCCTTTGCGCCCTTTAGGTTGCTCATCAACTCTTGAATAATTGGCGTTATCAGCCCCGAAACTCGGCCCGACACTTCTGAGTTCAACCGCGAAATCTCGCCACGCATGGTGGCTAGACGTTTTTCTAGAATCCGCCTGCTTTTTTCAAGCGCCTGCAGGGCTTCTGTTGCGCGCAGCGAGTTTGAGACCAGAACGGCAACCATAGACAAAGAAAGAAATACGTAAAGAGTTGAACCGAAAATTCGATAGGCCAGCTGCCCGTCACCGATAATTCCCGCTTCTCGACCAACTAAGAAAATTGTGATGCCGCGAAGGAGCCCGGCCGCAACAAAAATCAAGAGATAGACCAAAGACGGCAATGGTTTCGCTATGAACAGTCTGACCGAGACTGGAATGACCATGGCGGCAAGGTAACCGAGAGTGGAGATCAGCAACCAGGTGGCGAAAGTTCCTTGTAGTCTTCCAAAATCTAAAACTAAATTAGCCAACCCAATGGGAATCGCGGAGGCAATTAGCGTTTCACTTCTAAGCGCATAAGGCGATGCGATCTGGCGCAAAGCGCCAGTCATTTTGAATCGAGGTGTCGTGGCCTTTTCAGACATTATTCACTCGGACGTGTTGCTACGAAAAACTTCTTCACAGCGTCTACGCGTGAGTTTCCTTCGGACTGAACATCGATATTTAGTGCCTCAAAAACACGACTAATCATTCCCTCAACCGCGCGAACGCTTGTTCCACGTGCATCAGCAATCTGCTGATTAGAAAGACCCTCGGCGATTTGTTTGAGCACTTCAAGTTGCTTTGCTGAAAGACCAGCCAATGGACGATTGGCGTCTAGGTCATGACGCGCAAGTTGCGAAGTTTCATTTTGCAAAACCGCGTTTAGAGCGGCGACCAGTTCGTTTGCATCGACCAAATTCGATTTGCGCAGGTAAGCTGCGTTCTTTGGAATGCTCTTTGTGTCTTTGCCAACGAGCCTCGGGTCTGGAAGGTTGGTCAGAAAAACCACAGCTAGTTCGGGGCTCTCTGCGATTACCGCAGCGGCGAGATCGAAGCCGTCTGGGCCTGGGCCTAGTTCGATGTCGATAACCATTGCATCTGGGTCGATTGCTAGGTGTGCTCGCTTTGCGTCTGCCGCATTCGCGGCCGTGGTCACCTTAAAGCCAGCGCCTTCTAGCGTCTTGCCAATGAGGTCGCGCATGAGCGGCTCATTTTCAACGACTACAACGTTTCTTGCAAACATAATGAACCAAGCCTATTGGGCAGGCAAAACCTTGAGGGTCTTGAGTGTTGGGTCGGCGACGAACTTGATCATTACCCCCATGTCTCGAGCCTGAAACAAGGCACCAAGAGCAGCCTCGGTAATCAATTCACCTGGCGAAAGAACAGGCACTCCCGGTGGATAAGGGCAAATCATTTCGGCAGAAACACGGCCCACGGCATCTTTGCTGTCTACGACTTCGTAGTCACTAAAGAACGCCTCGCGCGGCGTAACGATGACCTGCGGCTCGATTGAGAATGCAGGAAGAATCTCGATGGGTCGCGGAGTGCCACGGTGTTCGTTCGCCGAAGCAATGATGCGTCGAATCAAATCATCAACGCGATCAGGGGTGTCGGCAAAGGTGATCATCGGAATAATGATGTCGCGATTCGCCATTTCAACATCGATGTTTGCAGCGAGCAAATCTGCCTCAACCTTGTTTCCATCTGCACCGCAACCCGAAAGTAAAATCACGAGCTTAAGTGGGTCGATGTATTCACCATCGATTACATCGATGCCGGCTGCGACCAAAGTTGCGCGACCTTTTTCGGTTGCCTCGATCACCGGGCCAATGAGTTCATGGCCGTGACGTTCAAGCAATGCACGAGCGGCATCAATTGAGGCAAGAATGCGGCCAGACATCGATGTCGTTTGAGTCGAATCGAACATCTTGTTAAATCGTGCAAGGTCTACATAGTTCGAATTCACCAAGACGAAACTCGCCTGCGAATAGCTAGGCAAAGTTTTGTGAGCAGAAGTAACCACGATGTCGGCACCCTCGCTTAACGGGTGGCCAGGCAGTTCTGGGTGAAAACCATAGTGCGCAGCCCATGCCGCATCGACAACGAGTGGAATTCCGTATTCGTGAGTGACCTTAGCCAAACGCGGAATGTTTGACATCGTGCCAACGTATGAAGGTTCGCCGATCAAAACGGCTTTCGCATCTGGGTGAGCAGCAAGAGTTTCTGCCAAGCGCGACGATGGCAAATATTCCGGAAGCCCGGTTGCCGGGTTAATTTCTGGGCGAATCCAAACCGGAATCACGCCGGCATAAACCAGGCCAACCAAGACCGACTTGTGAAGCGTGCGCGAAACGATGACCTTGTCACCAGGTGAGGCAACCGCCATTACGGCCGCGTGGTTTGAGCCAGAAGAGCCATTTACTCCGAAACGGCAGAGGTCTGCACCCCAGAGTTTGGCGGCTAGTGCCTCGGCCTCGAGAATCAGGCTTGGCGAAATGCGGTGAGGGTGGTTGCCCGGAAGCACAGGAATGTCACCGTCGACAACGGTGCCGGTTAGGTCATTGCGGCCTTTGTGGCCAGGAATCTGAAAGGGAGACCGATCGGTCTCCATGTCGCGAATCCACGCATCTAATAGGGGTGCGCTTGAGCGCAAGCCCATTGGGTCTTTAGGGTCTAACAGAGTAGCCGCACCGAATGCGTGACCGGTCAATATCCCAACCTTTCAAATAGCGAACTAATAGCCTACGAAACTTCACACGGATGAAAAAGGGCCGGAGGTTTAACTCCGGCCCTTCATCCAAGATTTAAATCTTTAGAACTCGACCTTGGTCACGTTGGTGTCTAGCAAAACGCTAGGGCCAAAGGTGGTCGAAAGAGCTGCCTTCATTAGGTAGCGACCCTTCGAACTCGATGGCTTCAAACGCATTACTTCGTCAAGTGCTGCCTCTAGGTTCTGACCTAGCTGCTCCTTGGTGAATGATGCCTTGCCAATGATGAAGTGAAGGTTCGACTGCTTGTCGATGCGGAACTCGATCTTTCCACCCTTGATGTCAGTCACTGCCTTTGCAACGTCTGGGGTTACGGTTCCGGTCTTAGGGTTTGGCATTAGGTTACGAGGACCAAGCACCTTTCCGAGACGACCGACCTTACCCATAAGTTCTGGGGTCGATACTGCTGAGTCGAATGCGGTCCAGCCTGCTGCGACCTTCTCGATTAGCTCGTCGCCGCCAACTTCGTCAGCGCCTGCTGCAACTGCAGCTTCAGCTGCGGCACCAGTTGCAAAAACGATAACGCGGGCGGTCTTACCAGTTCCGTTTGGAAGCGAAACGGTTCCACGGATCATCTGGTCGGCCTTGCGAGGGTCAACGCCAAGCTTGAGTGCAACCTCGATGGTTGAGTCAAACTTCTTTGAGCCAGTCTCACGAATGATGGTGACTGCCTCGGCTGGGGTGTATAGCTTGCCCTCGGTGATGAGAGCTGCTGCGGCTTCATAAGCCTTTGAGCGCTTTGCCATGCTGTTATTCCTTTTCTTTGGTCACAGTTGTGGTTCTACAGATCGCGCGCGATCCTCCCACGACTTCTATTTTGTTTTTTGTTCTGCTTATGCGTCGACAGTGATGCCCATGCTGCGTGCAGTGCCAGCAATGATCTTCGCTGCTGCGTCTACGTCGTTTGCATTGAGGTCAGACATCTTCTGCTCTGCAATCTTGTAAAGCGCATCCTTCGAAAGATGTGCAACCTTCACGGTGTGTGGGGTTGACGAACCCTTAGCTACGTTTGCTGCCTTCTTGATGAGTTCAGCTGCAGGTGGGGTCTTCAATACGAAGGTGAACGAACGGTCTTCGTAAACAGTGATCTCCACTGGGATTACGTTTCCGCGCTGGTCTGCAGTTGCGTTGTTGTACGCGGTGCAGAACTCCATGATGTTCACACCGTGTTGACCTAGCGCAGGTCCGATAGGTGGAGCTGGGTTAGCAGCGCCTGCCTGGATCTGAAGCTTGATCATTCCGGTGATCTTTTTCTTCGGTGCCATTTGTTTATTCCTTTTTGTTGTTGTGGAACTCTATGAAAATCTTTTGCTTTTTAGTTAAGTGAGCCAACCTGCTCGAAGCCAAGCTCTACTGGAGTCTCGCGCTCGAACAATGAAACTAGAACGGTTAGCTTGCCGCTCTCTGGCTTGATCTCGCTGATGGTTCCAGGAAGACCTGCGAACGAACCATCCTTGATCATGATGCTCTCGCCAACCTTGTAGTCAACGTTGATAACAAGAGACTTGCCCTTGCCACCCTTGACCACGCCGGTTGGGCGTGAACCGGTCTTGACGACCTCTTCCTTCGGAATGCGATCTTCGAACTTCGCCTTCTTCAGCATCTCCCACGCCTCGTTTGGGCGCAATGGAGTTGGGTTCTGTGCGTTGCCAACGAAGCCGGTAACCGCTGGAGTCTGGCGAACTAGGTCGCCCGAGTCTTCGGTTAGGTCCATGCGAACCCAAACGTAACCAGGAATCATGACCTTCTTGACGAGCTTGCGCTCACCGTTCTTAACTTCGATGGTCTCTTCGATTGGAACGACAACCTCGAAAACAAGGTCGCCACCGGCAAGCTGCGCTGCACGGTTTTCGATGTTCTGCTTTACACGCTTCTCATAACCGGCGTAACTGTGAACCACATACCACTTGCCGGCAAGAGCGCGGAACTCAGCCTTGAAGATCGAGTAAACATCGTCATCTTCTTCGCTTGCGTCTGGTTGCTCGGCGGCAACTACCTCGTCTTCAACGATTGACATCGCAGCTTCTTCTGCAGACATGTCAATGGCAGCGTCAGCGCTCTCCTCGGCATCTTCGGCAATAGCATCGAGTTGCTCGTGCTGTGCTTCGTGCTCGGTCTCGACTAGAGCCTCTAGCTCGTCGCGTTCGATTTCACTCACTGCGTTTCCTTACGTTGATAAAACTCTTTGTTGCAAAACTTTTTCGGTGTTACTTGGTTGGTGTGAATACCCAGTTCACACCGGTGAAGAACAACCAGTCGAGCAGCGCGATGACTGCCATGACAACAACAACGAATGCCAAGACGACACCGGTGTAGTTGCGAAGCTCGGCCCAAGTTGGCTTGGTGACCTTCTTTAGTTCAAGAACAACCTGCTTAAAGAACAACGAGGTGCGACCAATGACTCCGCGCTTCGACGCTTTGTCAGCTTTCGCCTGCTCGACTAGATCTTCAGAGACCTGTTCGATTTCTTCTGACATCTTGTTCCTTCTTCTTTGTTGTTACTTGCAGGCCAGACAGGACTCGAACCTGCAACTTGCGGTTTTGGAGACCGCTGCTCTACCAATTGAACTACTGACCTATTTCAGAAAACGCGTTCGCAGTCGGCCGTCAAAAGACACACTTCTAGATTGAAATCTAAGGTGATTTTTTGCCAGATTAGGCTGCGGAGTTGTCAACTTCCTTCGGTAAGTCTAAACGCCTAGCCGCCTAGATAGCAAGCCGAATAAGGGCGTTAGGCTTGACCCGTGACTGAATTTCCGAGAATCTCAAAGCGAATCGCTGCCATTGCCGAATCTGCCACCTTAAAGGTAGATGCCAAAGCTAAGGCCCTTCAGGCCGCCGGTCGCCCGGTTATTTCTTATGCGGCAGGTGAGCCAGACTTCGCCACCCCTCAGCACATCGTCGAGGCGGCCGTTTTGGCAGTTCGCGACCCAAAGAACCACCGCTACACCCCAGCAATCGGCTTGCCAGACCTTCGCGAGGCCATCGCCCAGAAGACCAAGACCGACTCTGGCACCGAGATCACCGCAGCCCAGGTTGTCGTGACAAACGGCGGAAAACAAGCGGTTTATCAGGCATTTGCTACCCTGCTCGACCCAGGCGACGAAGTTTTGATGCCTACCCCGTTCTGGACCACCTATCCTGAGGCAATTCGCCTTGCCGGTGGCGTACCAGTTGAGGTTTTCGCTGGTGCAGACCAGAACTACCAGGTGACCGTCGACCAACTCGAGGCCGCGCGCACCCCAAAATCGAAGGTTTTGCTGTTCGTTAGCCCTTCTAACCCGACCGGAGCCGTCTATTCTCGCGAGCAGACCGAGGCTATCGGACGCTGGGCATACGAAAACGGCATGTGGGTCATCACCGACGAGATCTACCAAAACCTGGTTTACGACGGAATCAAGGCAGTTTCGATCACCGAGGCAGTTCCTGAGCTAATCGACCGCACCATTTTGGTGAACGGCGTTGCCAAGTCATATGCCATGACCGGATGGCGTCTCGGATGGATGGCAGGCCCGCTAGACGCGATGAAGGCCGCCGGCAACTTGCAATCGCACCTATCTTCAAACGTTTCAAACATCTCGCAGCGCGCGGCGCTCGCGGCACTAACCGGCCCACAGGATGAAGTGCTCGCAATGCGTGATGCTTTCAACCGTCGCCGCAAGTTAGCAGTTGCCGAGTTGAACAAGATCGAGGGTTGGAACGCACCGATGCCAGAAGGCGCCTTCTATGTTTACAGCGACGTGAGCGGTCTGCTCGGTCGCGAGTGGGGTGGCAAGCAGATTAACTCTTCGCTCGAACTTTGCGATTACATTCTTGATGCGGCAGAAGTTGCGCTTGTTCCTGGTGAGGCTTTTGGTCCATCAGGCTACGTGCGTTTGAGTTACGCGCTTGGTGACGAGCAGTTGCTCGAAGGCATTCAGCGACTACAGAAATTGTTCAGTTAAAAAGCTATAAAGCTTGGCTCAGGAATTAAGTTGATTCCAAAAGTTGCCGCAACGCGCTCTTGAACAAAACGCGCAAGCTCTGCGATTTCTTTCGCCGTAGCGCCACCACGATTGGTAATCGCGAGTGCGTGCTTAGTTGAGATGCCAGCGTTCGAGCTCCCGAGTTGCAAACCTTTGCGCACACCACTCTGTTCAATCAGCCAAGCCGCAGAAAGCTTTACGCGCTCTGCATCTTCATCCATGGGCCAAGCTGGTGCATCCTGTGGCAGGCTTCGCGCAAAACTGGCGCTAACAATTGGGTTGGTGAAAAAGCTTCCGCAACTATGAGTGTCGCGATCGTTTTCGTTTAGAACCATGCCCTTGGATGCGCGCTGCTCGAGAACTTCGATTCGGCGGCGCTTCATGAGTTCGGTCGAGCCAGCTGGCAAATCGGCGAGCAATTGAAATTCAACCCAGGTGATGACCCCGAGTTTGCCGTGCTTCAAGATGCTGTCGCGATAACCAAACTCAAGGTCTGCCTTTTCAAGAATCTGCAGGTCACCGCTGGCGTAATCGAGAAACTCGAGGCGAACAAAGACCTCTGCTATCTCTTGACCATATGCCCCAATGTTCTGCACGGGAGCCGCGCCAACAGTGCCCGGAATGCCGCTCAGTGATTCAACGCCACCTAGGCCGTGCTCAACACAGTGAGCGACGAAGTCATCCCAGTTTTCGCCTGCCTGCACTCGAAGGTGCCCCTGGCCGAGTCGCTCGATGCCCTTGTTTTCAACTTTGATGACGTGCAATTCGCTAGGCGAATCTGCGATGACCACGTTGCTGCCGCCGCCGAGCAAAAACCAATCTTCGCCGGTTGCCCAAACCTCACGCGCGCTTTCAATTAGCTCGTCACGAGTTTTGGCAACGATTAGTTCGGCAGGAACTCCACCAACACCGATTGTCGTTAACTCGCCGAGCGCAATATTGTTTGCGCGAATTGCTGTCATTAGATGCGAACTCGTGCCTGAGCTTTTCCGAGCACCGCAAGATCTGCAGCGACCGCTGAAATGTCAATGCGCACAATGCTGTTCTCGGCATCAATCTCGCCTATTTTTCCGGTGACGGTTAGCACTGCACCGTCTTTTGCGTCAACGAATACCGGCTTGGTGAATCGCACTCCGTAGTCAACGATTCGACCAGGGTCGCCGACCCAATCGACAGCAACCTGCACAGCCGCACCCATGGTGAGCATTCCGTGAGCAAGCACACCGTCGAGGCCAACAGATTTTGCAAAATCGTCGCGATAGTGAATTGGGTTAAAGTCACCCGATGCACCTGCGTAGCGCACTAGCGAATCACGAGTTAGAAGAAACTCGATGCTGCCTATCTCCTGCCCGACCTCGAGCGAAGCGATGTTGATGTGAGTCATTACTCTGCCCCTCTAACCACGAGAGTCGAAATAGCAGTGCAGACAAGTTGCTTTGCTGCGTCGTGAATCTTGGTTTCGAAAGTAACCATCGCGTGAGCGCCGAGTGACTTTACCGAGGCAACCGTCAACTGACTGGTCAGTTCGTCGCCGGCAACGATTGGCCGAGCGTGAATGAAGCGCTGATCGCCGTGCACGACACGACTGAAGTCAATGTCTGCCTCTTTGTCGGCAAGAACGCTGGTCAAGCTGCGCTCTTGAATGACCACGGCAAAAGTAGGTGGGGCGATTACGTCAAGGTAGCCAGCCGCCTGCGCTGCCAGCACATCAAAGTGCATTGAGTTTGAAGCCTTTACGGCATGCGCAAATTCGCGGATTTTCTCTCGGCCGACCAAATAAGGGTCGGTCTCGGCATATGTTTTGCCTTCAACTGATGCATTGACCATAGGGTCAAGAGTAGTAGCGAGGGCGGGACTCGAACCCGCGACCCCACGATTATGAGTCGTGTGCTCTAACCACCTGAGCTACCCCGCCGGGCAAATGAACCGAAGTTCAAAAAAGGCGGGCAATTGCCCGCCGAGAGCCCCGAGCGAGGATTGAACTCGCGACCCCTTCCTTACCATGGAAGTGCTCTACCACTGAGCTATCAGGGCGTATGCCCGAAGGCAACTTCACTATTTTAGTGGGCTTAGGCCTTGGCTGGCAAACGCCAGATGTTGAGGCTGAGTTTTTCACCTGGAACTTTGACCGTGGTCGAAGTCAAGGTGAGCTTGCCGCCACCGAATAGGTTTTCTGCCTTCGCAAGGTTTGCGACAACGTCTCGAGGCAAAACGATCTTGTTATCTGCACCGCGAGTGGCGGCAACCAAAATTGTCTGCTTCGCATTTTCGCGCACGAAGACAATGGCTTCGTCTGAAGCATAGACAAAACGCATTCCACCATCGTTCAAC
>CANGGA010000015.1 GCA_947453285.1 Microbacteriaceae bacterium
GAGCCTGGGCCAACCGACGTCTTGAGTTTTCCGATGGACGAACTTCGACCTGGCGCCGAGGGAGAGCTAACCGCTCCCGGCTTGCTTGGCGACATCGTTGTTTGCCCGTCTTTCGCCGAAAAGCAGGCCGAGACCGCAGGGCACCCGCTGATCAACGAGGTTTTGCTCTTGGTCACCCATGGTGTGCTGCACTTGCTCGGCTACGACCACGCCGAGCCTGACGAAGAGCGCGAAATGTTTGGCATTCAAAAAGACATTCTCGATTCGTTCTATGCAGCAGAACAGAGCGCTTAGTTGCTAGCAATCGCTTTCTGGATCTCAGCTCTTCTTGCTCTGCTAACTGTTGTCTCTGCAGTAATCAAGGCCGCGCTAGAGGCCGAAAACGAAGGTGCAGCAAAGGCAGAATCTTTGAGCTTTGTGAGAATGACCTTCACCGGAATCTTCGGAGTCACAATCGGCCAGAGCCTGGTTCCGCTTGGCATGACTTGGTGGGCAACGGCTCTGGTTTCAGTTGCCTTGATGCTCGCGTTGCTTTTTTCGAGCCAGATTGCCGCGAAACAACTAGGCCACATTCGAGTCGGCAGAGTGGCATTAAGAATTGCGCTGCCGATTGTGAACTCACTGCACCTGCTTTTCACTCCTCTCTCTCTGCCTAAAGAAGATGAGCCCGAAGAATTCGAACAAGAACTAATCGACTCCGTCGAAGAATTTGGCGAGACCATAATCCGTGAAATCATGGTTCCTCGAATCGACATGGCAACCATTCGCGACGACTCGACCTTGGCTATTGCGATGGAGTTCTTTTTAAAGAGTGGCTTCTCGCGATTGCCTTTGGTTGGCAAGACCGTCGATGAAGTCACCGGAATTCTCTACCTAAAAGATCTAACCCGAGTGCTTCACGAAGGCGATAAGAAGACCGCAAAGCGTTCGGCATCAGAGATATGCCGCAAGGTCGTCTTTATGCCTGAGTCTTTGCCGGTTGATGACCTGCTTCAAGCCATGCAGAGCAATGCAACGCACATCGCCATCGTGATCGACGAATATGGCGGCGTGGCCGGACTGGTCACCATGGAAGACGTAATCGAGGAGTTAGTCGGCGAGATAGCTGATGAATACGACGAAGACGAAAACGAGATTTCGCAACTAGACGACGGCGGCTACCGAGTGGCCGCTCGCTATTCGCTTGTTGAACTGGGGGAGTTGTTCGAACTCGAGCTCGACGACGAAGACGTCGATAGCGTTGGTGGTTTGCTCGCCAAGCAGCTGGGCCGACTTCCGCTGCGTGGCGACGAAATTAGTTTTTCTGGCTTGACCTTCAAGGCAGATCGCATCGAAGGTCGCCGCAAGCGACTGGTTTCTGTTGTGGTTCGCCGCGACGCTGACCTTAGCGATGCAATCGAGGCGTTTGGAGCCGGCGAAAATGAATAATCCCTATCGTGCAGGCTTTGTGTCTTTCGTCGGTCGGCCAAACGTCGGAAAATCGACGCTGACCAATGCTCTGGTTGGCGAAAAGGTTGCCATCACTAGTTCGAAACCACAAACCACGAGGCGAGCCATCCGTGGAATTGTGCACCGCGAAATTGGCCAACTCATCATCGTTGACACCCCGGGATTGCACCGCCCGCGAACGCTGCTCGGTCAGCGACTAAACGACTTGGTCGAGAGCACCCTTGGCGACGTCGATGTCATTGGTTTCTGCATTCCTGCTAACGAAAAGATTGGCGTTGGCGACACCTTCATTAACGAGCAGTTGAACAACTATCGCCGTGCCAAATTGGTAGCCATCGTCACTAAGAGTGAGTTGGTGAGCAAAGAGCAAATGGCAAAACAGTTGCTGGCGGTTCAGTCGCTGCGCGAATGGGATGCAATTATTCCGGTTTCGGCAGTGGCCGAAGATCAACTCGAAGAGATAACCACGCTGTTGATTAGCCTGATGCCGGTCTCTGAACAGCTATACCCAGACGAAGCCGTCACCGATGAATCAATCGAGATGCGAATCTGCGAACTGGTTCGAGAAGCCGCGCTAGAGGGTGTTCGCGACGAACTTCCGCATTCGCTCGCGGTGACGCTCGACGAGATGAACCCGCGTGAGGGCAAAGACCTCATGGATGTGCACGTGAATGTTTGGGTAGAGCGCGACAGTCAAAAGGCAATCATCATCGGGCACAAGGGTTCACGCCTAAGCGATGTCGGGCGACGTGCCCGTCTAGAGATTGAGAAATTGCTAGGCCAGCGAGTCTTTTTATCGATTCGAGTAAAGGTTGCGCCAGATTGGCAACGCGACCCAAAGCAACTAGGCCGATTGGGTTTCTAGGCTTGCTTGCCCGGCGAGCGCTGGGCTACTCTAAAAGGGTGTTGAACGGTCTCCTTCTACTTAGTGGCCGCGACGAGGCCTAAACCGGCCCCCTCGTCGCGGAGATTGCCGCCATCCCGCACGACACCAAAGATTTAGCCCAGCAGGGCACAGGAGACCACAATGAAAAACACTCAAAAACCATCAGGTATGCCGGTTCACAAATACCAGCCTTTTCACGAACAAATCACGGTCGAGTTGCAAGATCGCACCTGGCCGACCAAGCGAATCACCGAAGCTCCACGCTGGTGTGCCGTTGACCTTCGCGATGGCAACCAAGCGCTAATCGACCCGATGAGCCCAGAGCGAAAGCTCAAAATGTTTCAGCTGTTGGTCAAGATGGGCTACAAAGAAATCGAAGTTGGGTTTCCTTCTGCTAGCCAAACCGATTTCGATTTTGTTCGACTTTTGATTGAAGACGGTCACATTCCTGCAGATGTCACAATTCAGGTGCTAACCCAGGCTCGCAACGAACTAATCGAGAGAACCTACGCATCGCTCAAGGGTGCCAAGCAGGCAATCGTTCACTTCTATAACTCAACTTCGGTGCTTCAGCGTCGCGTGGTTTTCAATCAAGACAAGCAGGGCATTCTCGACATTGCGCTAAACGGTGCTCGCAAGTGCAAAGAAATGGAAAGCACCGTAACCGGAACCTCGATTTATTACGAGTATTCGCCTGAGTCATACACCGGAACCGAACTCGAATATGCGCTCGAGGTTTGCAACGCGGTGATTGCTGTTCTCGAACCAACTCCAGATCACAAGATGGTCATCAACTTGCCTGCGACCGTAGAGATGGCTACACCAAACGTTTATGCAGATTCAATCGAATGGATGAGTCGCAATCTCGACAAACGCGAAAGTGTTCTCTTGTCACTGCACCCACACAACGACAGGGGCACGGCCGTTGCCGCTGCCGAACTCGGTTACCTCGCCGGAGCAGATCGAATCGAAGGCTGTCTATTCGGTAACGGTGAGCGCACCGGAAACGTAGACCTTGTTACTCTCGGCCTAAACCTCTTCAGCCAGGGTATCGACCCGCACATAGATTTCAGCGACCTCGATGAAATCAAGCGCACTGTCGAATATTGCAACCAATTGCCGGTGCACGAGCGCAGCCCATATGGCGGTGACTTGGTCTACACGGCATTCAGCGGCTCTCACCAAGATGCCATCAAGAAGGGCTTCGAACTGATGCACAAAGAGGCAGACGCCAAGGGGGTTCACATCGATGAACTCGTCTGGGCAGTGCCTTATCTGCCAATCGACCCTAAGGACGTCGGTCGTTCATACGAAGCCGTCATCCGTGTGAATTCACAGTCTGGCAAGGGCGGCGTGGCCTACCTTCTCAAGACCGACCACAACCTCGACTTGCCTCGCAAATTGCAAATCGAATTCTCTCGCGTGGTGCAGAACGTCACCGATGCAGACGGTGGCGAGGTCTCGAGCGAAAAGCTATGGGACATCTTCATCGACGAATATCTTCCTGCCGTTGACGCGCAGCGCAAGTGGGGCCGTTTCGAACTAAAGAAATTGCGCACCGAGAGCGACATGGATGGCGTTGTGAATATCGACGTCGTGCTGCGTGATGGTGCAAACGAAATTTCACTCAGTGGCACCGGCAACGGGCCGATCTCGGCATTTATGAACGTGCTAGCGCAGCAGGGGGTAAACGCCGAGGTGCTCGACTACGTCGAACACACACTGAGTGCCGGTGGCGATGCACAGGCCGCGGCTTATGTTGAACTTCACGTTGGCGAAAAGACTCTTTGGGGTGTTGGCATCGATGGAGACATCGCAACCGCTTCGCTCAAGGCGATTATTTCTGGAGTGAACCGCGCAATTCGTTAGCGGTTAGTGAATTCCAAGCTCTTCGAAGTAGCAAACCGGACAAAGCGATTCATAGGTCACGTCGACGCCGTCGATGGCAACCTGTTCGCCGTCAAAAATAAACTTGCCGTCAACTTTGCGCCCGTTGAACATCGCCTTGCGACCGCAGCGGCAAATTGTTTTTAGTTCTTCGAGACTGTGTGCTATTTCTAAAAGTCGAATGCTGCCCGGAAAACCGTTGGTCAAGAAGTCTGTTCGAATGCCATATGCCAAAACCGGGATTCCATCGAGCACTGCAATCTGCAGAGCCTGATCTACCTGTTCGCGCGTTAGAAACTGCGATTCGTCGATTAGCAGGCAGGCAATGTCTTTCGAAGTCTTCGCTTTGAAGTCAGCGCGGTGCTTTGCGAACTGAATGCGCAGGTTCTGCTCTGGGGTCACCAAAAAGTCAATCTCGCGAGTGACACCCAGCCTCGACACAATTGTCGAGTTTCCTTTGGTGTCTACGGCTGGCTTGGCAAGCAACACGTGCTGATCGCGCTCTTCATAGTTGTGAGCCGCCTGAAGCAGCGCGGTCGATTTTCCGCTGTTCATAGCGCCATGTCTGAAATAAAGCTTGCTCACGCAGACAATGCTAACCGCGCACCTGGCCCGAGTTTGCCAAAGAGTCAGCGACAATTGACCTGTGCCAACCTATCGAGACGAAGCGGTGATTCTGCGCACCCACAAACTGGGTGAGGCAGATCGAATCATCACCGTCTTGACCAGATATCACGGCCAGGTTCGCGCCGTGGCCAAGGGCGTTCGCCGCACCGCTTCAAAGTTCGGCGCTCGACTAGAGCCATTCATGGTTGCCGACATCCAGTTTTATGAAGGTCGAAATCTAGACACGGTTAGCCAGGCCGAGTCAATTGGTGCATACGGCAAAGAAATCATCGACGACTATTCGGCATACACAGCGGCAACTGCGATGGTCGAGACCGCCGAACGGCTAACCGGCGAGATGGCGACTCCGCAGCAGTACCTTCTGCTCGTTGGTGCGCTGCGCTCACTCGCAAACAAGGAACACTTGCCGGCCCACGTGCTCGACAGCTATTTGCTCAGGGCGCTCTCGGTAGCCGGTTGGGCTCCGAACTTCGACAGTTGCGTGCGCTGCGAAGCGCCGGGCCCACACAACGCTTTCGTGATGCAGGTCGGTGGAGTGGTTTGTGAAGAATGTCGCCCGCCCGGTGCTGCGGTAATCGATAACGACACCTCGATTTTGTTGGCGGCGCTGCTAACCGGTGACTGGCAGATCGTTGATTCGGCATCCGAGAAAAGCACGCTGTCGGCTAGCGGAATCGTTTCGGCCTATTGCCAGTGGCATATTGAACGTGGACTTAAATCACTGCAACACGTGGAGCGAACATGATCGAGAACCTTGCCTTTCAGCCGGTGAAGAAACCCGGCCTTCGCGTTCCGAAATTTAGCGCTGTGCCCAAGCACGTGGCGATAGTCATGGATGGCAACGGGCGATGGGCAAACCAACGCGGGCTCACTCGAATCGAGGGCCACAAAGCTGGCGAAGCTGCGTTGCTCGATGTGGTTGCCGGTGCGATTGAGGCGGGCGTAACTCACCTCACTGTCTATGCATTCTCAACCGAGAACTGGAAACGTTCGCCAGAAGAAGTTAAGTTCTTGATGGGATTCAATCGCGAGGTGCTGCGTAGACGTCGAGATCAGCTAAACGAATGGGGCGTTCGAATTCGTTGGGCAGGGCGTCGACCAAAACTTTGGGCGAGTGTCATTGACGATCTCGAAGAGGCGGAGCGGCTTACCGCACGCAACAAAACCCTCACCCTCACCATGTGCGTGAATTATGGGTCGCGCATTGAGATAACCGACGCAATAAACAACCTCGCGACGAAAGTGGCTGAGGGTGAAATTAAACCGGGTGCGATTACCGAAAAGACCATCGCCAAGGCACTGCAAAGCAATTGGCTGCCAGATGTTGATCTGTTTGTCAGGTCTTCAGGCGAGCAGCGAACCTCTAACTTCTTGTTGTGGCAGTCGGCCTACGCCGAATTCGTCTTTCTCGACACCCTCTGGCCAGACTTCGATCGAACCGACCTTTGGAGCGCAATCAAACACTTCGGTGGCAGAACCCGCAGGTTTGGTGCAGCGGTCGATAAACCTAGAGGCAAAACGGCCTCGCCAAAGTAGACTTGAGTTCTCGCGGTCAACCAGCACTGCATCCAGCAGCGCCTCGAGATTGATCGCCCGAAAGGCAAGCTCATGGCTACCCCTAACCGTCTCGACTCAGTAATCTCACTAGCAAAACGCCGCGGCTTCGTATTTCCGGCTGGCGAAATCTATGGTGGAACCCGTTCAGCTTGGGACTACGGACCACTCGGCGTCGAACTCAAAGAGAACATCAAGCGCCAGTGGTGGCGCACGGTCGTGAACAGTCGTGAAGACGTCGTTGGTCTCGACTCATCCGTGATTTTGCCTCGCAAGGTGTGGGAGACAAGCGGTCACGTTAGAGAATTCGTCGACCCGCTAATTGAGTGCACTTCTTGCCACAAGCGCTATCGCGCCGACCACCTCGAAGAGGCCTTCGAAGAGAAGAAGGGTCGCGCCCCACAGTCGATGAGCGAAATAGCTTGCCCTGCCTGCGGTGGCAAAGATATCTGGACAGAACCAAAACTTTTCAATGGCCTCTTGAAGACATACCTCGGGCCAATCGAAGACGAATCTGGTTTGCACTATTTGCGCCCAGAGACCGCACAGGGCATCTTTGTGAACTTTGCGAACGTGCTCGGAGCCGCGCGCATGAAGCCGCCATTCGGCATCGGCCAAATTGGCAAGTCGTTCAGAAACGAAATTACTCCAGGAAACTTTATCTTCAGAACTCGCGAGTTCGAGCAGATGGAAATGGAATTTTTCGTCGAGCCTGGCACCGATGAAGAGTGGCACGACTACTGGATCGAGCAGCGACTCAACTGGTATCTAGATCTCGGAATCAAGCGCGAAAACCTTCGCCTCTTTGAACACCCGAAAGAGAAACTTTCGCACTACTCGAAGCGCACCGTAGACATCGAATACAAGTTCGGTTTTCAGGGAAGCGAGTTTGGCGAGCTAGAGGGCATCGCAAACCGCACAGACTACGACCTAACCGTTCACTCGAAGGAGTCTGGCGTTGACCTGAGCTACTTCGATCAGGGCAAGGGCGAGCGCTGGACTCCCTATGTGATCGAACCTGCCGCCGGCCTAACTCGTTCACTGATGGCGTTCTTGGTTGACGCGTATTCAGAAGACGAAGCCCCAAACACCAAGGGCGGCGTCGACGTTCGCACCGTGTTGCGTCTCGACTATCGACTCGCTCCAATCAAGGCAGCCGTATTGCCGCTTTCTCGCAACGAAGACCTATCGCCGATGGCGCGCAACCTCGCGGCAGAACTTCGCGGTCACTGGAACATCGACTTTGATGATTCTGGTGCAATTGGGCGTCGCTACCGTCGCCAAGACGAAATCGGCACACCGTTCTGCATCACCGTCGACTTCGATTCACTAGAAGACCAGGCGGTAACGGTTCGCGAACGCGACACCATGTCTCAGGAACGCGTGTCGCTTAGCAAGCTCAAGGGTTACCTGGCCGAGAAGTTGGTCGGCTAGTCGAATGACCAGCGTTGCCAGCCGCCAACCTGCTCTGCAGTATGGCAAAATCGCGATCGACACCCCAGTGGTGTTGGCGCCGATGGCTGGCATAACCAACACGGCTTTTCGCAGGCTCTGCCGCGAATTCGGTGGCGGTCTCTACGTTTCTGAGATGGTGACATCGCGCGCGTTGGTTGAGCAAACCGAAGGTTCGCTTCGCATAATCGGCCACCACGAAAGTGAAGACATTCGCAGCGTTCAGCTCTACGGTGTTGACCCATTAACTATCTCTAGGGCAATCAAGTTGTTGGTTGACGAAGATAAAGCCGATCACATCGATCTCAACTTCGGTTGCCCGGTGCCAAAAGTTACTCGAAAGGGTGGCGGTGCTGCGCTGCCATGGAAACGCGAT
Source organism: Microbacteriaceae bacterium (assembly GCA_947453285.1). Taxonomy (GTDB): domain Bacteria; phylum Actinomycetota; class Actinomycetes; order Actinomycetales; family Microbacteriaceae; genus Rhodoluna. The sequence continues at coordinate 8,232 of CANGGA010000015.1, forward strand.
CTATTCGAAGCCATCGTGAATTCTGCGGTTAAGGCGGCCGGTGAATTGCCGGTCACTGTAAAAATGCGCAAGGGAATCGACAGCGAACACCTCACTTTTCTAGATGCGGGCAAGACTGCACGTGATGCTGGTGTTGCAGCCATTGCATTGCACGGACGCACCGCGAGCGACTATTACTCGGGAACAGCCGACTGGAACTCAATTGCCGAGTTGCGTGAGGCATTGCCAGACGTGCAGGTACTCGGCAATGGCGATATCTGGTCTGCTGCCGATGCAATTCGCATGATGCGCCAGACCGGTGTCGACGGAGTTGTAGTTGGTCGCGGCTGTCTCGGTCGCCCTTGGCTCTTCGGTGACTTGCAGCAAGCATTCGATGAATATCGACGAGACCCAAATTCTGATGCGGCAATCAACTTGATTCAACCAAACCTCGGGGAAGTCGCCGATGCGTTCAAGCGGCATGCAGAACTCTTGGTCGAATACTTCGAGAATGAAGACCACGCCTGCCGAGACATTCGAAAGCACGTTGCCTGGTATTTCAAGGGCTATCCGGTTGGCGGCGAATTCCGCGCGAAGCTGGCGCAGGTGCAGAGCCTCGATCACATGGATGAAATTCTCAGCGAACTCGACCGCTCAGCCCCTTATCCTGGCGAAGAAGCAGAGGGACCGCGCGGGCGTCTAGGCGGCGCTAAGACAACCTCGCTTCCGGAGCACTGGCTCGATTCGCAAGAACTCGTGGGAGACGACCGCACTATGTTGTTAGAGGCCGAGCTGAATGTGTCTGGGGGATAGATGGCAAATCTAGAGGCCGGCTATACCGATTTTGACCGAGAGCGCTTCGAACCCGAGGTTCGCAAGTCGAACGTGCAGCGCGGAGAATTTGCCCGCGACCGGGCAAGAGTCTTGCACTCGAGCGCTCTGCGCCGACTCGGTGCGAAGACCCAGGTGCTCTCGCCGAGCAACGGAGACTTTGCCAGAACCAGACTTACCCATTCGCTCGAGGTGGCTCAGGTTGGCCGCGAGATGGCTACAGAGCTAGGTTTGAACCCCGATGTCGTCGACATGGCCTGTCTCGCACACGATCTTGGTCACCCGCCATTTGGGCACAACGGCGAAACCGCATTGAATAGCTGGGCAGAACCGATTGGCGGATTCGAGGGAAACGCGCAGACCCTTCGCCTGCTTACACGAATCGAGCCAAAGGTCTTCAGCGATGACGACGTTAGTCGCGGTCTGAACCTAACTCGAGCGAGCCTCGATGCAACCTGCAAGTATCCGTGGACCATCGAAGATGCAGTTAGAGACACCGGAGCGGGAAAGACCGCGAAGTTTGGCGTCTATGCAGACGACGTCGAAGTTTTCACCTGGTTGCGTGATGGAGCAACCGCGAAGCAGAAATGCATCGAGGCGCAGGTCATGGATTTCGCAGACGACGTTGCCTATTCTGTGCACGATTTTGAAGATGCGATCGTCTCTGGGTTCATCAATCCGAGCGAACTCGCAGATCGAGGCGCACGCGAAAGCCTCATCGACAAGATTTCGATTTGGAATGGTGGCGAACTCGATCGTTCGCAATTATCTGAGGCATTCGATTCGCTCGAATCAAACGAATTTTGGTTGAAGTCTTTCAAGGGCGAGGCCCGCCAGCTCGCGACTCTAAAGAACTTGAGTTCAGCGCTGATTGGTGAATTCGTTCAGGCGTCGACAAAGCGCACCTTGGCCGCAGCGGGTGCGGAGGTAACTCGTTACCAATCGCAACTCTTGATTCCGTCTTCGGTTCGCGCTCAAATCAGCGTGCTCAAGGGGCTGGTCTCTGCGTTCTTGATGTCTCACGATTCGCGCAGACCTTTCTATGAATGGCAGCGTGCGCTTTTGCTCGAACTCAGCGACGCTCTGCTCGCCCAAAACGGAAGAGAACTCGACGCCTATTGTTCGGCGGCATGGTTCACTGCAACCGATGAGCAGGCTCAACGTCGTGTGATTGTCGATCAAATCGCATCGCTGACAGATCAGAGCGCCTTGACGCTGCATAACCGTCTGGTCGGCGGCCGGTCGGTTTCGGTCTAGAACCTAGGATTAGTGGCATGGCAGGCAGAATTCGCGCGCGAGACATTGAAGAGGTCAAGTCGCGCATCAATATTGCCGATGTGGTCAGTGACTATGTGGCCCTAAAGCCCGCTGGTGTCGGCTCGCTCAAAGGGCTTTGCCCATTTCACGACGAGAAGTCGCCTTCATTTACTGTCAAGCCGAACGATGGCTTCTACAAGTGTTTCGGCTGTGGCGAAGGCGGCGACGTCTACAAATTTGTTCAGCAACTTGATCACCTCAGCTTCTATGAAGCTGTCGAGAAACTAGCCGCCAGGGTGAGCTTCACTCTCACCTACGAGGAAGGCGGTGGCCCTTCACCAGATCACGGATTGCGCAATCGAATTCTCGAGGCCAACAACGCAGCCGCCACTTTCTATCAGTCGCAAATCATGAGCGACGGTGCAGAGGCTGGGCGCGAATTCTTGAAGGGTCGCGGTTTCGACAAAGCTGCGGCAGATCACTTTTCGATCGGCTTCGCACCAAAGGCCTGGGCCGAGCTCTACAACCACCTAAAGGCCAACGGTTTCACCGATGAAGAACTCATTGCTGCCGCTCTCGTGACCAAGGGCGACAAGGGAATCTACGACAAGTTTCGCGGTCGTCTAATTTGGCCAATCAAAGATTCAACCGGTCAGGTGATTGGTTTCGGTGCTCGAAAACTATTTGATGACGACAGCGGACCGAAATATCTGAACTCGAGCGATACCTTGGTCTATCACAAGTCTCAGGTGCTCTATGGAATCGATCTTGCCAAGAAGGATATTTCAAAAAAGCAGCAGGTCGTAGTTGTCGAAGGCTACACAGATGTGATGGCTTGTCACCTTGCCGGAATCACAACAGCCGTTGCTACCTGCGGAACCGCTTTCGGCGATGATCACATTCGCACGCTAAACAGAATGCTGTCTAGCGAGATCGATTCGCCGGCTGAAGTAATTTTTACTTTTGACCCCGATGCGGCCGGTCAAAAGGCGGCAATGCGCGCCTACAACGACACTAATAAGTTCAACGCTCAAACATTCGTCGCAGTTGGCCCGGATGGCCTCGACCCGTGTGACCTGCGAAGCCAAAAGGGTGACGAGGCCGTCGTTGCCATGATTGAAAACAAGAAGCCGATCTTCGAATTTGCCATCAAGCAGAAGATTTCGAAGTTCGATCTGAACTCAATTGAAGGAAGGGTTGCCGCAGCCCGCGCGGCAGCTCCGGTAATTGCCGGCATCCGTGACGCAGCACTTCGCCCCGCATACACTCGCGAATTGGCTGGCTGGGTGAGTCTAGAGACCAATGAGGTCGCGGCCCTCGTCGACGTTGCCCTTAAGGCCGCTCGAAACGAGTCTGTTTCGACAATGCGCAGAGATAACATCTCGGCATCTGAAAACCCTCCGCAGTTCGACGAAGAGGCAGAGCCGCAGGCATATCCGACCATTAATTTGAATGACCCAATCATGCGTTTCGAGCGACAACTGCTCGAAGTCTTGGTTCAGGTGCCAAAGGCCTTTGATCGAGCAACAGCTCTGCGCATCTGCAAATCGGGTTTCAGTGCTCCAGCGCACATTGCGGTAGCGACCGCAATCGAAGCAGCCGTCGACCACATCGGCGAGCACGAGTTTTTACCAACGCTAGCGATGTCTATTCCGGCCGAACTCCAGCCGGTGCTTCTTGAAATTGCCGGCCAAACCTTGCCGGCTCGAACCGAAGAAGCGCTTCTGGTTTATGGCCAGGGAGTCATTGCCCGAGATGTCTCTGCACTTCTTGCGCGCGAGAAGAATGAGCTTTTGGCGGCCCTTCGCAGAATCGATCCCGCTGTCGAGGTTGAGGCGCACCGAGAGATTCAACAAAAGCTTGTCGAACTCGAGAATGAACGCAGATCGGCCGGAGGTCGCTAGGTGAGCGTTAGTCGACAGAAAGTCGCAATCGAGCCAAAGTCTTTCGCCGAGTATGAGGCCGCGGTTATCGCAGCCGGTGCCGAGCTCAGCCCAATGGCCGAAGATGTTGCAGCCCTAATCTGGACCGACTACGCCCGCCCAGAGGCGCTTGCCGACCTACTCGAGAAAAACCCGCAACTCGAATGGGTGCAATTGCCGTTCGCCGGTGTTGATGCATTTGCCGAGGTTTTGCAAAATGCAGTCAGGTTCACATCGGCCAAGGGCTCATATCGCGAACCCGTTGCCGAGCACGCTCTTGCGCTAAGTCTTGCGCTTGCCC
>CANGGA010000016.1 GCA_947453285.1 Microbacteriaceae bacterium
TCCAGAACGAGATGCCGCGCTTAGAAGCGAACTCGAGATTGAACTTGAGACTCTTGGCTCACACGCAATGCATCGAAGAATCGAAGCGCTTGATCCGGTAGCCGCCTCGCGAATTGATCCCGAGAATGGTCGAAGGGTAGTGCGCGCACTAGAGATCATTTTGCTAACCGGTGAACCCTTTGCCGCCGCTCTTCCAGACGAAACGGAATCGTGGCAGCCCGTTCTCGAAATCGGGTTGAACTCGGAGCGTGCGCATCTGGTCGAACGACTTGCCGCAAGAGTCGAGCTGATGTGGAAACAGGGTTTGGTCGCCGAAGCGGAGGGGCTAATCGAGCAAGGCATCCGTGAAGGAAAGACCTCTTCGAGGGCTATCGGTTACAGCCAAGCGCTGGCTCAACTCGATGGCGAAATGACCGAGCAAGAAGCGATAGCGCAGACCATTCAATTCACCCAGCGATACGCCCGCCGACAGATGTCTTGGTTTCGGCGTGACGAACGCATCCGGTGGCTCGACTACCAAGATCCCGAGGTTTTCGATAAGGCCATTTCGCTTATTTCGGCGGGGGCGCCGCACCTGCTCGGCGAATAGGCTTGACCCATGACTCGGCTAATCGATTTCACAAAAGGCAACGGCACAGGCAATGACTTCGTGCTGGTACTAGATGAAAACGCCGAACTAGAACTTTCAGCAAAAGAAATCGCCAAAATCTGCGACCGCCATTTTGGCATCGGTGCAGATGGCTTCATTCGTGTTGTTCGCACAGCCAAGGTCGCAGAGGTGAAGGGCCAGCTCAAAGAGGCTCCAGAGGCCGAGTGGTTCATGGATTACTACAACGCAGACGGCTCGGTTGCCGAAATGTGCGGAAACGGCTCGAGGGTTTTTGCCCGCTATCTAACCGAAAAGGGTCTTGTCAATCTTCAAGATGGCCAGACGCTGTCGATTGCTACCAGGGCAGGAGTCAAAGACCTGCAACGCAACATGGCAGGTTTCGCGGTTGACATGGGCCGCTGGAAGCTCGACAAAGACGAAGTTTTGGTGCACGCCAGCCACCTCGAAGTTCCTAGGCCCGGTCAGGGCATAAACGTGGGCAATCCGCACGTGGTCGTTGCACTTGCCGACAGTTCTGAATTGCGCGAACTTGCTCTGCACGACGCCCCACGTCTCGACCCAAACCCGCCAACCGGGGCTAACGTGGAGTTCGTTGTGCCAGAAGAGCCCATGGTCAAAAACGGTGTCGGTTACATTTCGATGCGAGTGTTTGAACGCGGAGTAGGCGAGACGCTTTCTTGCGGCACCGGAATTTGCGCCGCGGCTTTGGCTACTCGTCATTGGGCTGGTGCGGGCGCACCGAACACCTGGCAGGTGACCGTTCCCGGCGGCACCCTCGGCGTGCGAATGTTTGCAACCGAAGACGGTGAGCACGTGGGTCTCAGTGGCGCGGCAGTGCTGACCTACGATGGTCAGATCGATTTAGACGCGCTCTAGAACTAGATTCGAGCGCTTCGAAGAATTCGAAAACCCTTTGCGGTTTCGATGCGTTCAGATTCAAGGTCGGCAAACTCCGTTTGCATCCATTTCAAGAGCGAGTCTGCGCCAAGATCCTTAGACACCACCAGGTATGCCTCGCACTCTGCCGCGAGTCGTGGCAACCACTGTTTCAGAATTGAATGCAGGGCCTCTTTGCCAACACGAATCGGTGGGTTCGACCAAATGCCGGTGAACTCGATGTCGCTCGGCACTTCGTCTGCATGAACTGCACGGATGTTGGTCAGTCCCAGTTTCTTAGCGTTCATTCTGGTGAGTTCAAGGGCTCGTTCGTTGACGTCGATGGCCCAGACGATTGATTCGGGGCAGCGAGAAGCAAGCGTCAATGCAATAGCGCCCCAGCCACAGCCGAGGTCTAGCAGGTTTCCGCTATTTGGAGCGTTATCTGCGTGTTCGAGCAGAATCGCAGTTCCGGTATCCATGTGGTCTGGACTAAATGTTGAGCCAGCCGTAAATAGCTCAACGCGCGAACCGTTGATCGAAGTAACAATCTTCTTCGGTTTGAATTCGCCGGTTGGCTGCTCAGAGAAATAGTGTTCGCCAGACATGAAGCAAACACTATCCCAAACTATGGTTTAACCGATGGCTGAAAACGAAGAACTCAACAGCACCGACCGCGGTGCCGAAGTAATCGACCGCATTCTTCGAAGAGGCGAAAAGGCCGCTGCGCTTGGTGCAGATAGCACCCACGGACACGGCGAGTTCGACGGCGATCAACTTGATCTCGAGGAGCGTTCGGCGCTTCGCCGAGTTGCCGGTCTCTCGACAGAGCGAGAAGACATCACCGATGTCGAATATCGTCAGCTTCGCCTCGAGAAAGTAATTTTGATTGGCCTCTGGGGAGAGCAGACTCTTCAAGAAGCCGAGAACTCTCTTCGCGAATTGGCCGCGCTGGCCGAGACCGCCGGCGCTGAAGTTCTAGACGGTTTGTTGCAACGCAGACCGCACCCAGATCCGGCAACCTACCTTGGCAAGGGCAAGGCTCAAGAGCTGAAGCAACTCGTTCAACAGGTTGGTGCAGACACCGTCATCGCAGACACAGAGCTAGCCCCGAGCCAACGACGTGAACTCGAAAACGTTGTGAACGCGAAGGTGATCGATCGCACAGCCGTGATTCTCGACATCTTTGCCCAGCACGCAAAGAGTCGCGAAGGAAAAGCCCAAATCGAATTGGCTCAACTCGAATACCTCTTGCCTCGACTTCGCGGTTGGGGTGAATCTATGTCGCGCCAGGCCGGTGGTCAGGCTGCCGGTGGTGTTGGAATGGGCTCACGAGGCCCCGGTGAAACCAAGATCGAACTCGATCGCCGCCGCATCAACACTCGCATGGCAAAACTGCGCAAGCAGATAGTTGCCATGAAACCGGCACGTGACACCAAGCGTGCCAGCCGCAAGAAAAATGCCGTTCCTAGCGTTGCCATAGCCGGCTACACCAACGCCGGCAAGTCATCTCTGCTAAACCGCATCACTAAGGCAGGGGTGCTCGTCGAGAACGCGCTCTTCGCAACTCTTGACCCAACCGTTCGAAAGACTCAGACTCCCGATGGTCGCCCGTTCACCTTCACCGACACCGTCGGCTTCGTTCGCAATCTGCCGCACCAATTGGTTGAGGCGTTTCGGTCAACGCTAGAAGAAATCGCAGACAGCGATTTGATTGTTCACATCGTCGATGCTTCGCATCCAGATCCGGCGGGCCAGATTGCCACCGTTCGCGATGTGATTGGCGAAGTCGGAGCACGCGACATCCCAGAGTTGATCGTCTTCAACAAGATTGATTTGGTCGACGATGTTCAACGCATGGCACTTCGCGGCCTGGAGCCAAATTCGATTGCGGTTTCTGCACGATCGGGTGAAGGCATCGTCGAGCTCGAGCAATTGATTGCAACCCTGTTACCCGAGCCGAACGTTTCGGTTGCGTTAGTGATTCCATACAACCGTGGCGATTTGGTTTCACGCATGCACATGAATTCGCGCATCACAAAATTGGAGTACGAAGACGATGGAACTCACGTCGAGGCGATGGTGTCGCCAGAGTTTGCAGCCGAGTTGGCGACCTTTAGTCGCAAATAGCTCTAAACCTTGCGAAGCACGGTAACTACTTTGCCGAGAATCTCGCAGTTGTCTGCAGGAATCGGCTCGTAGTTTGAGTTTCGTGGCAAGAGCCAGGTGTGACCATCACGCTGCTTGAAAATCTTGCAGGTGGCTTCGCCGTCAATCATGGCGGCAACCATGTCGCCATTTTCTGCGGTCTTTTGCTGACGACAAACGATAAGGTCGCCTTCGACAATCGACGCATCGATCATCGAGTCACCCTTGATTTCGAGCATGAACAGTTCGCCCTTGCCGGTTAGAGTTCGGGGCACAGGCACGTATTCGGTCACATTTTGTTCGGCGGTGATTGGTACACCGGCGGCGATGGTTCCGACCAGGGGAACGTGGGCAGCGTCGCCAAACTGAGCCGGATTATCGCTCTCGGCACGTTCGAGGCCTTCTGGTTCAATTAGCACCTGGATGCCTCGGGCGAGCCCGTCTTTCAAGTCAATGAAACCTGCCTTTTCGAGCTGGTTCAGTTGGTGGCTAACGCTCGAGACGGCCTTAAGTTCTACGTTCTCGGCGATTTCGCGCATGGATGGGGCGTAGCCGCGCTGCTCCTTGAAACGAATTATGTAGTCGAGGATGCGTGCCTGAACCGGTGATAGGTGCTCGGCTCTGCGGTTGTTGTCTGACATGGTGCCCCTTTCGCTGCGATTTAGCGGTAATTCGGGCCGTTTGGATCAATGTCGGTGGCTACCGATTTACTGCCTATATCGAAACTTTATTCGAAAAATGGTCAAAAACCAAACAAATTTTCGAAAGTGTCGAGAAAAGACTTGACAAGATGTCGGTGCTTTGTCGTAATCTTGTTCTAAATCGAACAAATGTTCGAACGAAAGAAGGCAAAAAATGGTTATCGTAAACCCTCGCCGCTTTGCACAGCGGGTTGGCATGCTGGCAGTTGCCGGTTTCGCGATTGTTGGCTTCATTTCTGGTCAGGTCGCAAACGCAACCGACACCAAGGCTGAGCAGGTCCACTACTCGGTTCACGCGGGCGACACCCTCTGGAAGATCGCTGCAGACATTGCCCCAAACCAAGATCCACGCGATTTCATCGCTGAGCTCGTTGAGCTCAACAAGCTGACTACTGCCAGTGTCACTCCTGGTCAGCAGTTGCTGCTGCCAAACAACTAATTTCTAGTTTCGTCCTTTTATTGTTTGGCACTGCTCGCGCGGAGGGTCAATCGGGGTCATTGAGTAATCTTTACTAATGGCAAACCTCGATGACCTTCCGATTCGCGATGACCTCAAAGGTCGAAAGCCATATGGCGCGCCACAGTTGCACGTTCCGGTCTCGTTGAACGTAAATGAAAACACCCACAAAATTCCTCGCGAAGTTGTCGAAGACATCTTCGCCCGCGTTGCCCAGGCAACCCTTGGGCTAAATCGATACCCAGATCGTGAATTTGAAGCACTGCGCATTTCATTCGCAAAGTATCTCGGCCATGGTTTGACCTTCGAACAGATTTGGGCGGCAAACGGTTCGAACGAAGTCTTGCAACACATTTTTCAGGCCTTCGGAGGGCCGGGTCGATTGGCTCTTGGCTTCGGACCGACCTATTCCATGTATCCGCTCATTGCGCGGGGCATGGATACCAAATACGTTGATGCGCCGCGTCTCGAAAGATACGAACTGACGCCAGAACACATCCGTGAACAGGTTTTGAAACATAAACCGAACATCGTGATGCTCTGTTCGCCGAATAATCCAACCGGCACGCCGCTCAGCCTCGACTGCGTAATCGCGGCCTACGAAGCCGTAACCGAGGCAACCGGCGGCATCGTGGTCGTCGACGAAGCCTATGCAGAGTTTGCTGCCGACGGCGCCGAATCGGCAATCGAGCTTTTGCCAGGTCGCGAGCGCCTCTTGGTTTCGCGAACCATGAGCAAGGCCTTTGCCTTCGCGGGCGCACGCGTTGGTTACCTGGCTGCCGATGAAGCAGTGGTCGATGCGCTGCGATTGGTGCGCTTGCCATATCACTTGAGCGCACTCACTCAGGCGGCTGCCGAAGCGGCACTCGATCACGCGCCTACGATGTTGGCCACAGTCGATGACATTCGTTTTCAACGTGACCGAATCATTGTCGAATTGAAGGCAATGGGCCTCGAACCTTATCGCAGTGACGCAAACTTCGTTTTGTTTGCTGGTGTCCCAGATTCGGCTGCAACTTTTGAGGCATTGCTCGAGCGTGGAATCCTGGTTCGCAATGTCGGCATTCCGCACACTCTTCGAGTCACAGCAGGCACCGAGCAAGAGACCAGCGAATTTTTGTCCTCGCTTCGCGAGGTCCTTGGCAACTAGACTTGTTGAATTCCCAATGTCGCTTTTGGCGAAAGGTTATTTAATGAGTCGCTCTGCAAGCTTGCAACGCAAGACCTCAGAGTCTGAGATTGAGCTATCGCTCGATCTCGATGGCACCGGACGTTCGAATATTTCAACCTCGGTTCCATTCTTCGACCACCTGCTAACCGCATTTTCGAAGCACTCACTCATCGACCTAAACATCAAATCCACTGGCGACACGCACATCGACGTTCACCACACGGTCGAAGACACCGCCATCGTCTTGGGTCAGGCCATCAAGCAGGCTCTTGGCGACAAGGCAAAAATCGCTCGCTACGGTGACGCCACCGTTCCGCTTGACGATGCCTTGGCTCGTGCGGTGGTCGACGTCTCTGGCCGACCATATTTGGTGCACAGCGGTGAGCCCGCTGGGTTTGAGTTTCACCTGATTGGCGGACACTTCACCGGATCAATGGTGCGTCACGTTTTTGAAGCAATCTCGTTGAATGCAGCAATCACGGTGCACGTCACGTTGCTAGATGGTCGCGACCCGCACCACATTGCCGAGGCTGAGTTCAAGGCTTTCGCACGTGCGATGCGCAAGGCAATCGAGCTCGACTCGCGAGTCGATGGCGTTCCGTCAACCAAGGGCGCTCTGTGACTCCACCTCGCGTAGTCGTTCTCGACTATGGCAGCGGAAACGTTCACTCGGTAGCGAAGGCGCTCGTTGCCGCAGGTGCAGAAGTTGAACTGACCGCAGATCGGGCAAAGATACTTGAAGCAGAAGGCCTTGTGGTTCCCGGCGTCGGTGCATTCGAAGCAGTGATGAATCAACTAAAGGCGGTAAAAGGCGCAGAGCTGATCGACCAACGATTAATCGCATCAAAAGCCGTGCTTGGCATTTGCGTTGGCCTGCAGGTCATGTTCGATTCCGGTGTCGAACATCAGGTTGAGTGCGATGGGTTGGGTCAATGGCCTGGCGTTGTCGAAATGTTGGAGGCGCCGGTCTTGCCGCACATCGGTTGGAACACCGTAAAGGCTGCTGAAGGCTCAGTGCTATTCGCTGGCATTGAAGATGAACGCTTTTACTTCGTTCACTCCTATGGGGTTCGCAAGTGGTTGCTTGAATCGTCGAGCACATTCACCGCTCCAAAGGTTACCTGGGGTGAATACGGATCAAAATTCGTAGCCGCAGTCGAAAACGGGCCACTAACTGCAACGCAGTTTCATCCAGAAAAATCAGGCGAAGCTGGAATCCAACTTTTGCGCAACTGGATTAGAACTTTTTAGCAAGAAAGAAATAGATGAGCGAGTACCTAGAACTTCTTCCTGCCGTTGACGTTGCAGATGGCAAGGCTGTTCGCCTAACTCAGGGTGAGGCGGGAAGCGAAACTGATTACGGCTCACCGGTCGAAGCGGCGATGACCTGGATCAACGCCGGAGCCGAGTGGATTCACCTTGTCGATCTAGACGCCGCCTTTGGCCGCGGCGATAATCGCGCGGTAATCGCAGAAGTGGTTGCAGCGGCGACCTCGGTGAAGATCGAACTTAGCGGTGGCATACGTGACGACGCTTCGCTAGAGGCTGCGCTTGAAGCCGGTGCGACTCGTGTGAACCTTGGCACTGCGGCCCTCGAAGACCCGGACTGGACCTCAAGGGTGATCGAACGATTTGGCGATGCAATTGCTGTTGGTCTCGATGTGCGCGGCACCACCCTTGCCGCCCGCGGTTGGACTCAAGATGGCGGTGACCTATTTGAGGTTTTGGCGAGACTCGAAGATGCGGGCTGCGCGCGCTATGTAGTCACCGATGTGACCAAGGATGGCACCCTGCGCGGACCAAACCTAGAGCTATTGCGCCAGGTAATGCAGAAAACATCGAAGCCGGTCGTTGCCTCTGGCGGCATTTCGTCACTCGACGACATCCGTGATCTTCGTGCATTGGTCGGTGAAGGCCTAGAAGGAGCGATTCTCGGAAAGTCGCTCTATGCCAACAAGTTCACGCTCGAAGAAGCGCTAGCCATCGCTTCGACGAAGTAGCCCAGCATGACTTTTGAGCACGAACATATCAACGAAAATCGATTTTCCGATTCGGCTGGCACGCCATGGGCTGGTCGTGAGTTTGACGTAAACAATTTTGCCGGCGATGATGGCTCGGCACCGGCGCCTCTGATTGCTGCACTCAAGAAATTTCAAAACGGTGAGGCTCTTGCCGAAGATGTAATCGATGCAATTCGGCAATCACGCCTGCTGATTCCGCTGCTCGCAAATCTAGGCGAAAGCGAAGTGGGTGCACACGGTCACAAAGTCGACAAGAGTGCAGAGTTGAGCATTGTTACGGTGGCAACTCCCGATGATCAAAACGGTTTGCCGGTTTTTAGTTCGGTAGCAGCAATGCAGAAGTGGAACCCGATTGCTCGACCGGTTCCGGCCGACGCCCGCAGAGTCGCGCTCGCGGCAGCCGCAGAAGAAAACACTCGAATAATTCTTGATCCAGAGAATGAAACCGAGTTCGCGATTCGCAGACCGGCGATTGCTGCGATTGCTCAGGGCCTCAACTGGGTTCATCCCGCTCGCAACCTGCAGGTGTTCGAAGAACTCAAGCGAATCGTTCAGCAATTCGACCACTTCATGATGTTCGAGTTGCAGGATTGCGACCCACAGTCGCGCCTGCACTCAGCCGAATTGATGTTAGTTATGACGCTTAGCCCAGGTTTCAGCCAAGAAGAAGTTGCCGAACTGATGCAGCGATTTGCTGTCAAACTTGGTGAGAGCGAGCTTGTCGCCGAACACGTCGACAGCTTGCGCGTGAAATTGGCCTAGCGGCCAAAACGAATTAGTTGACCGGGCCGGTGTATTTTTCGCCCGGGCCTTGGCCAGGCGCATCCTTGATTGCCGAAGCCTCCTTGAAGGCCAACTGAAGCGAGCGAAGACCATCACGAAGTGGTCGTGCGTGGTGGTCGCCAAGGTCTGGGGCAGCAGCGGTCAGTAACCCAGCCAATGCGTTGATTAGCTTGCGGGCCTCGTCAAGGTCTGCCGGGTAACCGTCTTCGCCGAGGCCGCATTGCACGGCGGCGGCGCTCATCAGGTGAACGGCGGTGGTGGTGATGACCTCAACCGCTGGCACCTCGCCGATGTCGCGAACCTGGTCGGCTACGTCGCGAAACTCTGATGATTCAAACTCTGGCAAAGGGTTTACTCCTGACAACTCGTTCTGCTAGGCTAACCCATGGCTCCGAGGTTCGCCTCGGTCAGAAGTGGATTCAATTCCCACCCAGTTCACCGCCTTATTAGGTGTTCGGGTAAAGCTTTTGGAAACTTCGTTTCTGTACGCGTGCGGCTCCTGTCGCTTGCGTGGCCAAGATGTCACGTCTAAAAAGGAGCAAAGATCAGCGACCCACGTATCAATGAGCGCATCCGTGTGCCTGAGGTTCGCCTCGTCGGCGCAGCAGGTGAGCAGATTGGTGTAGTTCGCATCGAAGATGCACTGCGTCTTGCACAAGAAGCAGATCTCGACCTAGTCGAGGTAGCACCAGATGCGAAGCCGCCAGTAGCGAAACTAATGGACTTCGGAAAATTCAAATACGAAGCAGCCCAAAAAGTTCGCGAGGCGCGCAAAAACCAGGTCAACACCGTTCTAAAAACCGTTCGTTTCGGTTTGAAGATCGATGATCACGACTATGGAACAAAGCGTGGGCAGATCGAAAAATTCTTGAAGGCCGGTGACAAGGTCAAGGTGATCGTGGTTTTCCGCGGTCGCGAGCAGAGCCGTCCAGAAATGGGCGTCAAGTTGCTACAAAAACTTGCCGAAGAAGTAAACGGTTTTGGTGCCGTCGAATCGACTCCGTCGGTTGATGGTCGAAACATGGTTATGGTTATCGGTCCATTGAAGAACAAGGCAGAGGCTAAGGCCGAAGCGAAAAAGGCAGCATCTAAGGCGCAGGCCAAGGATGCTCCAGCAGAGACCCAAGAGTCGGCACCAGCCGGCGAATAGAAGGAGAAAGCAATGCCAAAGCAGAAGACCCACTCGGGCGCCAAGAAGCGTTTCCGCTTCACCGGTAGCGGCAAGCTAATGAAGCAGCAGATCAACATGCGCCACAACCAGGAGCACATGTCTAGCCGCCGTAAGCGCCGTCTAAATGTTGACCAGGTAGTTTCACCAGCAGACTTCAAGACCATCAAGAAGCAGCTCGGCAAGTAACCGATCTTTTAGAACTAGGAGCATCTACAAATGGCAAGAGTAAAAAACGCGGTTAACTCGCACAAGAAGCGCCGCACCGTTCTCGAGCGTGCCTCGGGATACCGCGGTCAGCGTTCACGTCTTTACCGCATGGCGAAGCAGCAGATGCTGCACTCGTTGGTCTACGCATTCAACGACCGTCGTGCACGCAAGGGTGACTTCCGTCGCCTATGGATTCAGCGCATCAACGCGGCTGCCCGTTCAAACGGCATGACTTACAACCGTTTCATCCAGGGCCTTGCCTTGGCTGGAGTTCAGGTTGACCGTCGCATTCTCGCTGACCTCGCGGTCAACGAGCCAAAGACTTTCACATCTTTGGTAGCGACTGCAAAAGCTGCACTTCCTGCAGACACTTCTGCACCAAAGGCAAAGTAGTAGCAATTGCTAATTGATCCCAAGTCGAACCAAGTTCGCGGGGTCGCCAAGCTCAACAAGAAAGACGCCCGGTCAGAGACCGGGCTCTTTCTGCTTGAGGGGCCACAGGGTTTAAAAGAAGCTCTCGATCGGCCCAAACTAGTCGTCGACCTCTATGCAACCGAAGAAGCAATTCAACGCCACGCAGATCTTTTTAAGCGCGCCGACGCCGCCAAGATTTTTGTGCAGGTCGTTTCAGAAGCGGTGCTCAAAGTAATGTGCGACACCAACACACCGCAGGGCGTTGTGGCTGTCTGTCACCAACTGCACGTGAGCCTCGATGACCTGATCGATACCAAACCCCAACTGGTTGCATTACTCGCAAACATCCGTGACCCAGGAAATGCCGGCACGGTTCTGCGCGCTGCAGACGCCGCCGGAGCCGACGCCGTGATTTTTAGCGATAACAGTGTTGATGTCTATAACCCAAAGGTCGTTCGATCAACCACTGGCTCAATTTTTCACCTGCCAGTTGTCATCGGAGCCGATATTGCCGAAACGATTGAAAAATTAAAGTCGAGCGGAATCCAAGTGCTCGCCGCCAATGGCGGGGGAGTCGAGCTTCCGAGCCTCGACCAAAAGCAGCTCGCAAAACCTACGGCTTGGGTAATGGGAAACGAGGCCTGGGGTTTCGAAACAGAGACTCTGGCTTTGGTCGATCTCGAAGTTGCGGTGCCAATTTATGGAGCGGCCGAGAGTCTCAACTTGGCAACCGCAGCCAGCATTTGCCTCTATGCCTCAGCCTTCGCACAGAACGCCGCCGATTAGACTAGAGCTCTTATGTCTGGCTCAAACCCAATCACCGAAGCTGCTGTGGCAGCGGTCGTTGCCGACGCGCTAAAAGCCATCGCCGACGCAGGTGACCTGGCAGCGCTTCGCTCAATTCGCCAAGTTACCGTCGGTGAACAATCTGAGATTTCGAAACTAAATGCTTCTCTAAAGACCATTGATGCCGAGTTCAAGGCCGCCGCCGGAGCTATCATCGGCAAGGCTCGAGGCGAAATCAACGCAGCCTTTGCCGCACGCGAGGTCGAATTCGCAGCTGCTGACGAACGCGCAAAACTGTCAGCCGAAACCGTAGACGTCACGGCCGTGGTTACCCGCGTGCCATTCGGAGCGCGTCATCCTTTGTCTCTTCTTCAAGATCAAATCTCGGATGTCTTCATCGGCATGGGCTGGGAGATCGCAGAAGGTCCCGAGCTCGAGCACGAATGGTTCAACTTCGATGCGTTGAACTTTGACGCAGATCACCCGGCTCGAGCGATGCAAGACACATTTTTTGTTGAGCCTGTCGATTCACACCTAGTTCTTCGCACCCACACATCACCGGTTCAGGTTCGTTCTTTGCTTAGTCGCGAATTGCCGGTCTACGTTCTTTGCCCCGGGCGAGTGTTTAGAACAGACGAACTCGATGCAACGCACACCCCGGTCTTTCACCAGGTAGAGGGTTTGGCTATCGACAAGGGGCTAACCATGGCAGATCTGCGTGGAACCCTAGAGCACTTTGCTCGCATCATGTTTGGCGAAGAAGCAAAGATTCGCTTGCGTCCTTCGTTCTTTCCTTTCACCGAACCATCGGCAGAACTAGACGTTTGGCACCCCGGCGCCAAAGGTGGCGCTCGTTGGGTCGAATGGGGCGGCTGCGGAATGGTGAACCCAAATGTTTTGCTTGCTGCGGGAATCGACCCTGAGGTTTATCAGGGCTTTGCATTCGGTATGGGCATCGAGCGAACTTTGATGTTCCGCAATGACGTTCGCGATATGCACGACATGGTCGAGGCCGACGTGCGCTTCTCGCAGCAGTTTGGAGTGAACCTCTAATGCGCGTTCCATTGTCATGGCTTGCCGAATACGTTGACCTACCAAGCGATGCAACACCAGATTCGGTCATGGCCGAACTTGTCAA
>CANGGA010000017.1 GCA_947453285.1 Microbacteriaceae bacterium
GATCCTGACGGGACTTGAACCCGCGACCTCCGCCGTGACAGGGCGGCGCGCTAACCAACTGCGCTACAGGACCTAATGACGCTACAACTATCGAAATGGTGACCCCAACGGGATTCGAACCCGTGCTACTGCCGTGAAAGGGCAGCGTCCTAGGCCACTAAACGATGGGGCCTACAAAGTCGATACTTCATAGCACCAAGGGTCAAGATTACCTGCGAAATGACCCAAACCGCAAGCCGAAGCCGATTGACAGATTTCGCTCAAGCTCGAATCAGTGGTCACAACGTAAATTTGATGCATGACCTCACGGATTTCGCGCGCCATTTTGGCATTCGTCGCAATCCTTGGGCTCTTGTTTACTTCTTATGTAAACAATTCGGCCTTCGCGGTGCCGAATCCGGTGCCTTCTTACCCGTCGGCAGCTGAGGTTGCCGCCGCCAAGAAGAAGGTCGCCTCAAAGAAGGCGATGATCAAGCGCATCGAAGCAATCATCGTTGGGCTAACCGATAAGGCCGACGCCGCCGAACGCGTTGCCCAGATAAAGGGTGAGACGTACAGCATCGCAAAAGACGCGTATGACCAAAAGGCCGCTCAGGTCGCAACGCTTCAGTCGCAGGCCGATGCTGCAATGGCTCAGGCAAACCAGGCGATGCGTCAACTTGGGCAGATCGCCGGGCAAATGTTTCGAAGCGGAGCAGCCGGAACTTCGCTGACTCTCTTTCTGAATTCCAACAATGCGAGCGATCTTCTCTATCAACTTGGTGCACAGGACAAGTTGGCTCAGACCAGCAACACAATCTATTTGCGTTCGGTGCAGAAACAAAAATATGCTCAGTCGCTCGCAAACGAATTGAAGGCGGCGAAGGTTGAACTCGCTGCCCGCAAGGCCGTTGCCCAAACCGCATATAACGATGCACAAACCGCAGCTAATACTGCGCAGTCGTTAGTGAACAAAAACGTTTCGTTGAATAAAACTTTTTATCACCAACTCGCTATCTTGCAGAACACCTCAGATGATCTAGAGCGTCAACGCGCTGAAGGCCTTGCCGCCGAACGACGTCAGGCGGCAGGCAGCGCAAAGATGGATGCACCAGAGCTCTACACGGTCGGACCAGCCAACGCGGCAAAGGTAAACACCGCACTCGAATTTATGCGCCAGCAACTCGGTGAAAAGTATGTTCTAGGCGGAATGGGACCAAACGTTTGGGACTGCTCTGGAATTACAAAAGCCGGATACGCTGCCGCCGGCATCTACATCGGAACTCACTCGGCAACCAACCAGTTCAGAACCATGGCTCAGGCACACAAGTTGGTTCCGCTGAATCAATTGCAGGTCGGTGACTTAATGTGGTACTCACAGGAGTCGGCATTCGATGGCGATAAATATCACGTCGTGGTTTATGTCGGCGGCGGGCTAATGCTCGAAGCACCGAACCCGGCTCGCACAGTGCGCATCGTGCCGATTCGCTGGGGTGAAATGTTTCCGTACGCTGGTAGGCCGAGCGCTTAGAAATCTTTGATTTCTAAGCGCGGGAGCGTGGCGCGAATAAAACTGCGTAGTTATCGCAGTTTTAGCGACGCGGTGGCCGCACCCACCACTGGTGTCGATTTACTTAAGGCTTCGCATCCCCGACGCGAGCCCAAGTCTTGGCAACGATCATCCAGTGACCGTCAATCTTGAGCAGGCTCAGGTAGTCCTGCATTACGCCGCCCATCATCTCGAGCTGAACGCGAGCAATGGCAAGCGAATCGTTTAGTTGGTCGACGAACAGAATCTCGTCGCGACGAGCCTCGCCCTTTTCGGCAGGCGACTTGCGATTCATCATGGCGTCTTTATAGACCGCAAACGAGCGGATATTTAGTTCACCGTCTGGAACGCCAAACAACGAGCAGCTCTCGTGAAATACCTGGTCGTAGAGGCTCATGTCTTGCACGTGCATTAGCTCGAAGTAGTTATCGAGCAAGGTGACGATGCCGACGTCAATTGAAGAGGTCTCGAGATTCATTATTTGTCTTTCGGTTTGAACATGCTGAGCGCAACTGCAATAAGTGTCTTGCGACTGATCAGTCGACCAGAGGTGGCCATCACGTAGTTCATGCCTCCGGAGACGACGCTCGGTGGCGGGTTCTTCTTGTCTAGAGCCTTGATGGCAACCTCAACGACCTGCTCGACGGTTTGCATCATTCCGAAA
Organism: Microbacteriaceae bacterium; assembly: GCA_947453285.1. GTDB lineage: Bacteria > Actinomycetota > Actinomycetes > Actinomycetales > Microbacteriaceae > Rhodoluna. The sequence continues at coordinate 2,193 of CANGGA010000017.1, forward strand.
CCGTCGGTGCGCTTTCCTTCGCTTGCGACTTCGAAGAACTCGGTCTTGGTTCCACCAGGTGAGAGAGCGAGTGCCGAAACTCCGGTGCCCTTTAGTTCTCCCCACAGTGCCTCGGTGAATGAAAGCACGAATGCCTTGGTGGCCGCATAGACACCCATGTATGGAACCGGCTGGTAGGCCGCGGTGCTCGCGATGTTAACGATGACGCCATCGCCCTTGGCAACCATCGCTGGCAACGCCAATTTTGAAAGTTCAACGAGGGTCAAAACGTTTAGGTGAATTTCTTCGTTGAGCTTGTTGATGTTGCTCTTGTTGAATTCACCCATGGTTCCGAAGCCGGCGTTGTTGATCAAAACGTCGACGGCAATTTTCTTGCGAGCTAGAGTCTTGAATAACTCGTCGGCGGCGCCTTCTTCTGAAAGATCTGCGACAACAATCTGCACGTCAACTTTGTATTGAATCTTGACTGCGTCGGCAACTGCCTGCAAACGATCTTTACGACGAGCAACGAGAACTAGATTCGCTCCACGAGCAGCAAGGCGATTCGCAAACTCAACACCGATGCCAGAACTCGCTCCGGTGATCAACGCGGTTTTGCCGCTGTAGTCGCGTGCCATTAGTGCTTGTAGCGTTCGATAGCTTCGGCGATTAGCTTCTCGGCAACATCCTTGCCTGCCCACTCGCCAACCTTGACCCACTTGCCTGGCTCGAGATCTTTGTAGTGAGAGAAGAAGTGAAGCAGTTCATTCTTGGTCTGCTCAGGAACATCATTGATGTCTTGGATGTGCGCCCAGCGAGGGTCTTTGGCAGGAACGCAGATGATCTTCTCATCGATGCCGCCGTCGTCTTCCATAGGAAGCACGCCAACCGGGCGAACCGACACAACTACACCCGGGTAAACCGGAAACTCGAGAAGCACTAGAGCATCTAGCGGGTCGCCGTCGCCACCGAGGGTGTTGTCGAAATACCCATAGTCAACCGGGTAGACAAAAGGTGTGAAAAGCACGCGGTCTAGGTGAACGCGACCGGTCTCGTGGTCGACTTCGTACTTGTTGCGGCTTCCGCGTGGAATCTCGATGACAGCTTCGTATGGCATGTTGCTCCTCAATAGGCTTATGGCAACAACTTTACCGATAGCCCAAAGCAGATAGGCCGGCATGCCAGAGCGCCCACGACTAACCCCCGCGATCGCAGATGTGCGTCGCGCGGTGCGTGAGTCTTGGCAGCGGCACGGGGTAGTCGCCGGCGACCAGATCTTGGTGGCCTGCTCGGGTGGGCCAGACTCGCTCGCGCTCGCGGCAGCCGCAATCTTCGAGGGCAAGCGCGCCGGCATCGACGTTGGCGCTGTGATTGTGGAGCACGGATTGCAACCGGCAACCAAACTTGTGGCCGAAGAAACCATGCAAACTCTTACCGTCCTTGGCGGTTCGCCGGTTATCGTGCGACCGGTCACGGTTGGCAGTGTTGGTGGCCCAGAGGCGGCGGCGCGCACCGCTCGTTATGAAGCACTGGATGAAGCTGCCGCGGCCTTCGACGCAAAGTTTGTGATGCTAGGCCACACCCTGAACGATCAGGCAGAAACCGTGTTGCTTGGCTTGGCTCGCGGTTCGGGCAATCGCTCGCTAAACGGAATGGCCGAGCTAAACGGTCGCTACCTGCGACCGCTGCTCGACATTTCGCGCGAGACCACGGTCGCCTTCTGCACAGACAGCGGGCTAACCCCGTGGCTTGACCCGCAAAACAAAGACGAGAAGTTCACGCGAGTTCGGGTTCGCGGAAACGTGATGCCGATGCTCGAGGCAGAGCTCGGCCCGGGAGTCGCCGAAGCTCTTTCGCGCACGGCCGACCAACTTCGGGAAGACGAAACCGCGCTCGCCCAATTGGCCGAAGACTACTTTGCCGAGGTCGCAAAGATTCGAGCAACGCAAATCGAAATCGATGTTGACGAATTCGCAGCCATGCCGCTCGCCATTCGCCACCGAGTCATCGCGCTCGCACTCGGCGTCTTGAAAGCACCCGAGTTTGCGAGGGTGCACATCCGTGCAATTGATGGCCTGGTTGACGACTGGCACGGGCAGAAACCACTCACGCTGCCAGGGGTTAGAGTAGAACGCACAGCAAGACAAATAGTTTTGAAAACAGCTAAGACACTCAAACCAGGAGCCTGCTAAGTGGATCTCGACAAAGTTGCCAACGACATAACAAAGGTGCTCGTCACCCCAGAAGAGATTCAGGCGAAGGTAAAAGAACTCGCCGGCGAACTAGATAAGAAGTATGTCGGCAAAGACGTTCTTCTAGTCGGCGTGCTCAAGGGCGCGGTCATGTTCATGGCTGACATCTCACGCGCAATGCAGATTCCGGTGCAGATGGACTGGATGGCTGTCTCGTCTTATGGTTCGGGCACTCAGTCTTCTGGCGTCGTTCGAATTCTCAAAGACCTCGATGCCGATGTGCTCGGTCGCCACGTTTTGATCGTCGAAGACATCATCGACTCAGGTTTGACCCTGAGCTGGCTAATCACCAACCTCAAGGCACGCGGTGCGGCATCGGTCGAAATCGTTGCCCTGCTTCGCAAGCCAGAGGCGGCAAAGGTAGACGTAAACGTTGCCTGGGTCGGCTTCGACATTCCAAACGAGTTCGTGGTCGGCTACGGCCTCGACTTTGCCGAGAACTATCGCACCCTGCCAGGCGTTGCGGTTCTCGACCCAAAGACCTACAGCTAAACCATCGCTTTTTCACGCCTTGGGCGAACAACTTTGGCAAGCGTCGTAGGCCAAAGGTAGCCTTATCCGGTGAATATCAAAAAGCTTCTCAGTGGCCCATTCGTCTGGATTCTCGCGGCGGTAATCGTTTTGCTCATCGGCTCATCGATGATCAACAGCAGCAGCGTTAAGCAGGTCGACACCAGCGTCGGCATGCAAATGATTCAGGATGGCAAAGCCCTAACCGTCAAGGTGCTCGAAAACGACCAGCGAGTCGACATCACCCTCGCAACCGCAGACCCAAAGTATGGAAAGAACGTTCAGTTCTATTTCGTGTCTGCTCGCGGCAAGCAGGTAGTCGATGCAATCGCAAGCGCAAATCTTGGCAAGGGCTATAACGACGAGGTTCCAAACACTCCTTGGTACATCGCAATTCTCTCTAGCATTTTTCCGTTCCTAATCATCGGAGCGATTTTCTGGTTCATCATGTCTGGCGCAGGCGGCGGTGGCGGCCGAGGCGTAATGCAGTTTGGCAAGTCACGCGCAAAGCTCGTAAATAAAGAAACCTCGAAGGTCACTTTTGCCGATGTTGCCGGTGCCGACGAGGCAATCGAAGAGCTCGAAGAAATTAAAGAGTTCTTGAAAGAACCACAAAAGTTTCAAGCGGTCGGTGCAAAAATCCCTCGCGGTGTTTTGCTTTACGGTCCACCGGGAACCGGAAAGACCTTGGTTGCAAAAGCAGTTGCCGGTGAAGCCGGAGTTCCGTTCTTCTCGATCTCAGGTTCTGACTTCGTAGAAATGTTTGTTGGTGTCGGTGCATCTCGCGTTCGTGATTTGTTCGACCAGGCAAAGCAGGCAGCACCTGCAATCATCTTCGTTGACGAAATCGACGCAGTCGGTCGTCACCGCGGTGCCGGCATCGGCGGCGGAAACGACGAACGCGAACAAACTCTTAACCAGTTGCTTGTCGAGATGGATGGCTTCGACTCGAAGACCAACGTCATCTTGATTGCGGCAACCAACCGCCCAGACATTCTTGACCCGGCGCTGTTGCGCCCAGGTCGCTTCGACCGCCAGATTGGTGTTACCGCACCAGACCTAGCCGGTCGCGAAAAGATTCTTGCGGTTCACTCAAAGGGCAAGCCAATTGGCGAAGACGTCGACCTAGCGTTGATCGCCCGCCGCACCCCAGGCTTCACCGGTGCAGACCTCGCGAACGTCTTGAATGAGGCGGCTCTTTTGACCGCCCGTCAGAACGAAAAGAAGATCACCGCCGCCACCCTCGATGAGGCTATCGACCGCGTAATTGGCGGCCCACAGAAGAAGTCGCGACTCATGCAAGACCGTGAGCGCCTAAACACCGCCTATCACGAGGCCGGCCACGCTTTGGTCGCCGCTTCGATGAACGACAGCGACCCGGTTACCAAGGTGACCATTCTTCCTCGTGGTCGTGCACTCGGATACACCATGGTTTTGCCTATGGAAGACCGTTACTCGGTTTCTCGCAACCAACTGCTTGACCAAATTGCCTATGCAATGGGTGGTCGCGTTGCCGAAGAGATCGTTTTTCACGACCCAACCACCGGCGCATCGAACGACTTCGAGAAGGCAACCTCGATCGCTCGCCAAATGGTTACCCAATATGGTTTCAGCAACTCAATTGGCGCAGTGAGCTATGGCAATGGTGGCGAAGTTTTCATCGGCCGCGACATGGCACAGCAGCGCGATTACTCTGAGGCAACCGCTCAGGCAATCGACGCAGAAGTGCGCGCAATCGTTGAAGCCGCACACGACGATGCATACAAGGCGCTAACCGCTAACCGCAAGATTCTTGACGCACTCGCAAAAGAATTGATGGAACGCGAAACTCTAAACCAAGAAGAGATTGCGGTTCTATTCAAGAACGTAAAGAAGAACGCCAAGCGTAAGCAGTGGCTTTCAAGCAGGTCTCGCCCGGTTTCAAAGCAGGGTCCGATCGCGATTCCAACTAAGGGATCGACCGCTTCGAAGCAGCGCGCAGCGAAGAAGGCAGAAGCAGCAAAGCCGGTTCGCAAGACCGCGGTTCGCAAGACTGCCACCCGTGCCAAGACAACTCGCTCAACCTCGACCCGCACAACCACAAAGAAGAAGTAACGCCGATGGTTGACCAGCAGCGCATAGAAGCGGCTGTCGTCGAATTGCTTGCAGCAATCGGCGAAGATCCGCAGCGTGCAGATTTGTTGGCAACCCCTAAAAAAGTTGCAGAGGCATATGCAATTTTCTTTAACGGAATCGGTGTCGATGCATCTTCGGCTCTCGGTGAAACCATTGCCGCAGAACACAACGAAGTTGTAATTCTCAAAGACATCGAATTTGTTTCGATGTGCGAGCACCACCTATTGCCGTTCACGGGTGTGGCCCACATCGCCTATCTGCCAGAAGGCCGAGTAGTCGGGTTGGGTCGCCTGCCCAAAGTCGTCGAAATCATCGCCTCTCGCCCGCAGCTTCAAGAGAACCTCACGGCCCAGATTGCCGATGCCATCGAGGCCGGCACTGGCTCTCGCGGGGTTGTCGTCGTGGTCGAGGCACGCCACCACTGTGTCGTTTCACGCGGAGCTCGTCAGCCAGAGGCAAACACGGTCACCATGGCCGCTCGCGGAGTTTATGCAGAGCCAGTGGCCCGTGCCGAAGTCATGGCACTGATTTCGAAATAGCCATGACCTTTAACCGACCTTTGATCATGGGTGTCTTGAATGTCACTCCAGATTCATTCAGCGACGGCGGTCAATTCTCTGCTCTAGACGACGCCGTCAACCACGCACGTTTTTTAATTGCTGCCGGTGCCAACATCATCGACATCGGTGGCGAATCGACTCGACCTGGTGCCGAGCGAGTGGCAATCGAAGAAGAGCAGCGCCGAGTGATTTCGGTTATCGAACGAATTACAAAAGATGCATCTTTTATCGACAGCAAAGCGCAAGTCAGCATCGACACAATGAACTCGGCTACGGCCCTCGCCGCGGTTGATGCCGGCGCGACCATTATTAATGATGTCTCAGGCGGGCTTGCAGACGATGAAATGTTTGCCGTTGCCGCAAAGACCCAAGCGACTTTGGTGATTTCGCATTGGCGAGGTTTCAGTGACGTGATGAACACACTAAACGCATATCAAAATGTTGCAGAAGAAGTAGCCAACGAACTTTCGTCACGCGTCGAAGCCGCTATCGCCGCCGGCGTCGCTAGAGACAAAATCGTCATCGACCCAGGTCTCGGTTTCGCAAAAGACATGCAGCAGAACTGGCAGCTCGTTGCCCGACTAGACGAACTTCAGAAACTTGGTTTGCCAATTTTGGTCGGAGCCTCAAGAAAGCGCTTCATCGCAGGCGTTCTCGAACCCGACGAAGCCGGTGAAGTCAGCAACAGTCGTCGCGACGTGGCAACCGCAGTGCTCACCGCGCTTTTGCTTCAGCGAAAGCTGTGGGGCATCCGTGTTCACAACGTGATCACCACCGCAGATGCCATCGACGTGGTCGAGGCCCTGCGCAATGCAGAAACGCAATAAATAAGGCAGAGTTAAGCCATGCAACGCTCACCGCTCAAGATCAGCATTCGTGGTTTGAAGGTTTATGCGCACCACGGTGTTTTCGACTTCGAGCGGGCCTACGGCCAAGACTTTTTTATCGACGCCGACCTCTGGATTGACGGGGCGGCAGCGGCCGCAAACGATGACCTGGCCAAAACCGTGAACTACGGCGACCTGGCCAATGCCCTGGTTGAGAATGCCAAGACCAACCCGGTAGATCTGCTCGAGACGCTCGCCAATCGGCTGCTCGACTTGGTCATGACCTTTGGCGGCGGCGAATCGACCGGCATGGTTCAAAAGGCCAAAATCACAGTGCACAAGCCGAACGCGCCAATATCGCACGAATTTGGCGATGTCTCGGTCACCGTTAAGGCCAAGCGCTAATGAAGAAGCACTCTGTGCCGGCCGTCTTGGCAATTGGCGGCAACTTGGGAGATCGCCAGGCGAACATACGTGCGGCGGTCGAGGCCATCGACGACACCAAGGGCATCAAGGTTCGCGGCCTTTCGCCTCTCGTTGAATCTTTCGCTGTTACCGCGGCTGGAGTAGACGAATCGAAACCGAATTACATAAATGCCGTGGTCAAGGTCGACACAAAGCTGAAGCCAAAAAAATTGCTCAAAGAAGTGCGCCGCATTGAATCAGAACTCGGCCGAGTTCGCATCGAGCGCTGGGGTTCGCGCACCATGGACATCGACATCGTGACCTATGCAGACGAAGTGAAGTCGACAAAGAAACTTGAGTTGCCGCATCCTCGCGCATATCAGCGCGCATTCGTTTTGGTGCCGTGGGCAATGCTCGATGAAGCAGCGGTCTTGCCAGGTCACGGATTAGTGCGCGAGCTTTCTGAACCAATCAAGAATGATGTCTGGTTGGTCAAATAAATGAAGCCAACCAAATTTCTTACTCTGCTGATGCCGACGGTAATCGCTTGGTCGGTCGTTTACATCTTGGTGAAGTTGCTTTTGCAGAATGGCGCAAGCATTCCTGTGGCAACTCTGACTGTGCTCATCACGCTGGTTTCGATCGCAGTCATAGAGGCATTGATTGCAATTCCAATTTTCAAGTATCGAAGTGAATTACAAAAATTCGCAACTACGGGTGTTCGCCCAAAACGCATCGACCCGTTTTATGCGATGCGCGTTTTGGTTTTGGCAAAGGCCACAGCAATAGCGGGCGCACTTTTTCTAGGAGCATCAATCAGCGTGGTGTTCATCCAGTGGTCGCAGCCAATCGTTGCAGATTCCATCTGGCGCAATGTGATTGCTCTCGTTGAATCGGCGCTATTGATTGTGGTTGCGCTCATCATCGAGCGCGCCTGCAAGTTGCCAGACGATGGCGAAGCTGGCGCGAAGACCAACGACTCTGGACCAATTGGAGCGAACCCAGCGTGACCCAGGGCAGGCTCTCTGTAGCGATTATTGGCGCTGGCCCGGTTGGCACTGTCTTGGGTCAGGCGCTTGCCTCGGCCGGGCACATGATTGCCGGCATCGCAAGCACCAGCCCGCAGAACATCGAGCGAGCCGAGACCATGCTGCCAGGGGCATTGGTAAAGACCCTGCCGCAGCTGCTTGAGCTGGCTGACCTAGTGCTCTTTGCCATTCCGGCAGACCAGCTCGAGGCAACCATCGGCGGCATCTCTGAGGCAAAACTTTGGCGCAGCGGCCAACTTGTCGCTCACACCGCAGGGCAGTTTGGCTACTCGGTATTCAACTCGGCGGCTCAGCAGGGAGTTATTCCGCTAGCGATTCACCCAGCCATGAGTTTCACCGGAACCAGCATCGACCTCGCTCGAATTCGCGAGAGCTACTTTGCGGTTTCGGCACCGACGGTTGCGCTGCCTATCGCGCAGGCACTTGTTATTGAAATGGGTGCAGAGCCAATCGTGATCAGCGAAGATGACCGCGCAATCTATTTCGAAGCAATTTCTGTTGCAACTAATTTTTCGGCGATGGTGGTCAATCAGGCAATCGGCCTGCTCGAATCGGTCGGCGTCGATGATCCACGAAGTGTCTTGGCACCGGTTGTCAGAAGTTCGGTCGAAGTTGCGATTGCAGCCGGGCACAAACCAATCGACCCGAGCGAATTGCTCGACTAATGCGAATCATTTCTTCAGCAAGCGATCTTGCGGCCGCCGTTTCTGATGCTAGACAACACGGCAAGAGCATTGCGTTTGTGCCAACCATGGGTGCATTGCACGACGGTCACATTTCGCTAGTTGAAATCGCGCATCAACAAGCCGACTTCGTAGTTGTTTCGATTTTTGTAAACCCGTTGCAATTCGGCGCAAACGAAGACTTCGAAAAGTATCCGCGCACACTTCAAGAAGACGCAGAAAAACTTGCGGCTGTCGATGTCGATGTTTTGTTTGCACCAAGCGTTGAAGATGTTTACCCAAACGGCAACGAGATAACACAGCACGCCGGCTCGGTTGGTGAAACCTTCGAGGGTGCCGTTCGACCAGGTCACTTCGATGGCATGCTCACCGTCGTTGCTCGACTGTTTGACCTTGTGAAACCAGACTTCGCTGTGTTCGGCAACAAAGATGCGCAGCAGCTGTTTTTGATTCGCCGCATGGTTGCAAACTCGAACCACCGTTGGAACGCAATGCAGGTGATTGGCGCACCGACCATGCGTGAAGAAGACGGCCTCGCAATGTCGAGTCGCAATCGCTATTTGAGCGAAGACGAGCGAGGGCTGGCGCAAAAAATATCGCGAGCCCTGCGGGCAGCAGAGACCACCCAAGGTGACGCCGCAACCCGTCTGGCCGCCGCCGAACAGGTGATGGCAACAGCCCCTGCGGTTAGACTTGACTACGTTGCCCTGGTCGACCCAGCCACTTTCGAGCCAATCGAAGACGGTTTTGTTGGTCGGGCGCTGCTAATCATGGCGGCGCGAGTGGGCAGCACCAGACTTATCGACAATCTCAGCATCAGCATTTAGGGGCCACGGATGAGCGACGAACTCAACCAGCAAGACGAATTTGAGCAGGATCTGCCAGAGCAGATTGCCGTTCGCCTAGCCAAGCGCGAGCGTTTGAACGAGCTCGGCGATGCCTACCCGGTTAGCTTGCCAATCACCCACACCATCGAGCAGGTTCGCGCGGCTTACCCAGACCTCGAGATCGACGTGGCCACCGGCGACAAGGTCGGCATCGCCGGCCGAGTGATGTTTCAGCGCAACACCGGAAAACTCTGCTTTGCCACCCTTCAGGCTGGCGGCGGCGAGCGCATTCAGGCAATGCTTTCGCTCGACAAGGTTGGCGAAGAACGCCTCGATCAGTTCAAAGAACTCATCGACCTTGGCGACCACCTATTCGTTAGCGGTGAGGTAATCACCTCAAAGCGTGGCGAGCTTTCGATTCTCGTTGACGACTGGCAGATTGCCGCGAAGACCATTCGCCCGTTGCCAAACCTTCACAACGAGCTCGGCGAAGAATATCGCGTGCGTCACCGTTACATCGACCTAATCGTTCGCGACCGTGCGCGCGAGGTTGTGCAGATTCGTGCACAGGTGATGAAGTCACTTCGCAATACTTTTGATGCAGAGAGTTTCACCGAAGTTGAAACTCCGATGCTGCAGACCATTCACGGCGGAGCAAGCGCTCGCCCATTTAAGACTCACTCGAACGCATTCGACACCGAATTGTTCTTGCGCATCGCACCTGAACTTTTCTTGAAGCGTGCAGTTGTCGGTGGCATCGATCGCGTTTTCGAAATCAACCGCAACTTTAGAAACGAAGGTGCCGACCGCACCCACTCGCCAGAGTTTGCGATGCTCGAGGCATACCAGGCATACGGCGACTACAACACGATGGCTGACCTGACTCAGAAGTTGATTCAGAATGCAGCCATGGATGTCTTCGGCACTCACGTTGTTGCACTCGACGACGGCACCGAGAATGACCTCTCAGGAAACTGGGATCGCATCTCGATGTTCGAATCACTTTCGGCTGCCGCCGGTGTTGAAATCACACCGACCACTCC
>CANGGA010000018.1 GCA_947453285.1 Microbacteriaceae bacterium
AAGCACGTGACTGTCAGTTTGCTTTGCCGAAAATTTTGAGTTCAAAGTTTCTAAATCACTGCGCGTTACATCTCCTTGACGGAGCCTATTAAGCGCTTCGACAAACGGTCCCTTCGCCTGACGATGCACTTCGCGTAGTTCAATAATGTCTATGGGTGCGAGGGTGAAGACGTGGGCGTAGAAAAATTGCGGTTTTTCAGCGATTTCATAAGAATCTAGGAACTTCAATCCTCTCTTTATATGTGAAAACGTAATCTCCGGAAAGACAAAATTCTTCACAAAAGGGGGCAATTGAAATAGGTCGCCGAACATAACCATTTTCACTCCACCGAAAGGCTGATCGCTTTTTCGTGCAAAGCGAAACACTCTGTCGATGGCATCGATGTAATCTGCGCGCACCAATGAGACTTCATCAATAATGAGTTGTTCAGTGTTTTTTATGACTTCAAGTTTTTTACGGGAAAACCGTTGAAACTCATTCTCGGTAGGAAAGAAAAGACCACTTTTTTGGTACTTGAGAGCAAATTTGTGGAGTGTAACGCCATCAACATTTAGCGCCGCAATGCCCATGAATGCAGCGACAATTGTGTTCGCTTTAAATTTGGAATTCTGCCGAAGATACTTGAGCAAATGTGATTTGCCCGTGCCGGCACTGCCGGTTATAAAAACCGGGTTGACGCTACTTTCAATTTCATCAAAAGCGCGTTTTTGCTCTTTACTTAGCAACATCCCAACCACTCCCCACATGCATTCTAGAGTCGGCTAGGCATCCAACAAGGCACCATAGACGGCAAAGTTCACTTCATCGAAGCAGCAGAAAACGATTTCTTGCAATTCGGTGCCAGCGGCAATCTCTTCGCGCACGGTTTTGACCGCAATCGCGCAGGCCTCGTCTATTGGGTAACCATAAACCCCGGTGCTTATCGCCGGAAACGCAATCGACTTGCAGCCGAGTTCGTTTGCGACTCTAATCGAGTTTCGATAGGCATCGGCCAAGAGCTTCGAATGATCGACGCCATCTAGGTAGTAGCGGGGCCCTACGGCGTGAATCACATACATGGCCTTGAGGTTGTGCCCAAATGTTGGCACGGCCTCGCCCACGACGATGCCGTCAGGGTATTTCTCAATAATCTCGGCAAGAAGAACAAGACCTGCGGCACGGTGAATTGCACCGTCTACACCGCCGCCACCGCGCAACCCGGCGTTAGCCGCATTCACGATTGCATCGACCTCTAGGTCGGTTATGTCACCAAGAAAGACGCTTAATCTAGTCAGCTTCTTGCTCGCAGTTCGTGCAGAGCCAATCCGGACGAGCTTCTCCAGGCGTAATCATGCAACCCATGGTCACATAGCGATCAGGGTCTGGTGGCCCGGCTGGCATTCCGTAAATCGTCTGCTTCTTTTGTTCTCCACAAACGAAGCATCGAGGATAGATCTCTTCACCGAGTTTGCTCGTCGCGAAAGCGCGGTCGTCAAAGAATTTGCAGACACCGCAGTCATCGCCAGACCAAGCAAGACGTTCGTCATCAAGATCGCGCTTGATTCGAAACAGAGTCGACTCAACCCAAGAGGTGTCGCCTACGTGCGAAATTAGACGCGCGTCGAAATCGAGTTTCTGGTTGAACTCGTCGGCTGTGTTGCGCGCTGTTTCATACAGCCAATAACCGGTGGTGCTGACCTTGTAGCCGAGCTGGCGAAGCAACCACTGATAGACCTCGATTTGACGACGGTAAGCGTCGTGCCACTTTTCGGTTCCGAGTTCTTCAACCGGCGATGCTTTTGCGGTGCTCTTGTAGTCAATTACAACTAGCTCGCCATCGCCGTTTACCCAAAGATCATCAACTGCACCGAATACTTCGAGGTTCGTAGGTTCGTGTAAGTAGCGAACGCCCTTGAAGTTTTCGCGCCACAAATCCATGTTCTCGTTTTTGAACGGAATTAGGTCGCATCCAAGTTGCTGAAGAACCGGGTGAACCGTGCCGGCTTCGCGGTGGCGGTCGAACTCTTTCTTGAGCAAGGTGTCGACGGCAGTGTTCAGCGTGAACGAGGGGCCGCTTGGCACCGCGACCTTGTGCCGACGATCAAGCACGAAGCAGCGAGGGCACTGCACGTAGTTTTCAATCTTGCTGCGCGAAATTGCAAACGGCGCTTCTTGGCCGATTTCATAAGGTTTGCGTGCTGTCATGGCGACCCCAATCGTTTATTGACTAGATGCTATTAGCAGCCACCGACATATTTGGGAACTGATAATGCGACAGAAAATCCGCAATATATGTAGTGCAAAAATAAATACACAGGTCACCGTAATAAATGTCGGTGGTCACCGTTACTATAAATACTGCTTCTTGAATCGGCAAGGCAACCATGCCCCCGATAGCGATCAACAAAGGATCGTGGCAACCTCCGGGCCTCCCGGAAAGGTGCGAATGGTTTAAAGAAAGCGAGTTGCCGAAGCGGCAATTAACTGAATGGAGGAATCTCATGAACCAACTCACGGATTCATAACGCCTAAATAACAACAGCTCGACTTCGGGAATAGCATTCCTGTTTTGGCTGTTGAACATCAACCTGCAACATTTCCAAAAGAAAAGGCGGCGATACATGTTTAAAAAGAACAAGGATCTACTGGCTAACAAGCCAGGTCGTTGTGCTTGCGGCACAAAGTTGTCGAAGGGTCAGTGCGCGCACTGCGACTTCGAATGTCAGAAGTCGGCACTTCGGGTTAACTCTTGCAAGAAGTGCATGAAGGCTCGAGAGTCGGCTTTCGAAAAGGCCTACATCGATGAGGCTCACTTCGCCAACATCGATCTCGAAGTGCTCGAGCGGAGCGACGCTATCCGTGAAAAGTCGGCTCGCGCACGCAATCCGTTTTTGTTTCCGACCAGGGACGAAGACGAAGAAAACTAAATAGAACTTGCTCAAGAGCCACAGCGCTAAGTACCTGACTAGCTGTGCGGCAACCGTTTCCATCGAAACGGTGCCTCAGGGGAAGAGCGGGGTTCAGGCAAATCGCCTGAACCAAAACGATGGGGCTTCGGCCCCAGAAAGGGGCTAACGCCCATGTCTGAAAGAGTAAAAATCGGCCAGTTTGAATACTGGAAAGACGTTCTCGAGATTGCAAAGACAGCGATCTACTACACAAACGAATACAACCGGCGCAAAGCCGACCCGGCACTTCGCTCGGGTCCGCAGGGATACAGCACCTGGATGTTCAGTCGCAGAGCTGGTGAATATTCATTCGCTTATTGGCAACAACGCAATCAAATTCACTCGTTGCAATTGGTACTCGATGGTGATCCGGTTTGCAACTGCGGTCTAATCGCCAAGTGTGACTCTTGGGATGACTCTGAACAAGAAACCGCCCTGCTGAATGCTCAGGGTCACATCATCAACGAAAGCCAAGAGGTAGTTAGGGCCTTCTGTCGAAATGTGCGAGCAACCGATGATGAACCTAACCGTCTCGAATTCTTTTGCCAGATTTGCGGCACTGCAAAGACTCCACGTGTTTCGCAGAACGAAAACATAAACCTTAGTTCGCTCAAGAAATTTCAGAAGGAGCACTCACACCATGACTAAATATTCGACCTGGGTTTTGAACAGCGAGGAATCAATCAAACGCTGTGATGAATTGCTCGCATCGCCAACTTTGCTGAACGTTGCAAAAGTTGCAACGAATCAATCGAAGCTTCAACTTGTTGATGGCCAGCTATCCCGTCGCAATAATATTCACCGATTCATTTGGGGTGGCCATTGCAGCTGCGGACTATCCGTGAGCAAACCTGATGAATCACTTGATGTTCAAGAACACGTGTTTCGCTCGCAGGGGCACATTGATCACACTCGTGGGGCCCTAACCAAGACATTTGTTCGCAAGTGGCCAGCGATTGGTCTCACTTCAGAGTTCTATTGCTGGTGGTGCGTCGAATGCGGCTACTTGGGTGAGGTGAAGCCAGGCAAGAGCGGCAAACCTAAAGAGCAACTGAATCACGAGTGCCCAAGCGATCGGCTTAGACGACAACTGAGAGTGGCACTGAAAAAGAACCTGGTTAAACCAGGAACCAAACCGGTAGTGGCGGGGGCAGACTCATGGAATGCCGCTATTTCAAAGGCAATCAGCCTGCTGGGTGACTAGCCAGCAATCGCGGCCTTAGGCAAGCGGGCTTGGGCTTCGGCGAGATCAAATTCATCAATATTGGTATCGCCGAAGACCCACCACTTGCTGATGGTTTCGGTGTCTTTCCAAACGTTCTCTAACTCATTCCAGACTTCGCTGCTGCGTAAGAAGCAGCCATCGAAGTCGGCTCGATAAAAGGCAGCATAACCGCCCTCATTCGAAGCGAGACCGAACCAGCGACGTTGCATGACATCAGGTTGCTCTGAAATAAACGCTTTTCTCATGACACCGAGAACGTCAGACGCAATCGTGAAGTTGCTGTCATCTGCTCGATATTCCCGCCAGTAGTTTGGCGAGACACCTTTTTCTGGTTCATTCCAGCCAGCGGCCAAAATAGCTTCAACTTGAGCATCGGTGAGTTTTCGCTTCAAAAACTTATTCGATGAAAACTCGACAAAGAATGCGCCCTCTTCTTTCGCGAATTGAACATATGCGAAATCATCTTCGCGCGGGTCACGTTCTGGGGTTCTAATTAGTGAAGTTCCGAAAGTTCCATTAGCCATCGTCGAAAGTTGATCTTCGAGCCAGAGTTCACGCTGCAACTGATCACGGATGAATTCAAATGCATCGGCTTCACTTATGTCATCGAAGTCTGGGCTGCCCAAGTAAAAATATCGAATAAGTGCGTTGTCGGTTTGAACCCATTGACCCATGATCGGCCACCAGGTCTCTTCGCGAGTAGGAAAAAGATCGCCATCGCGTTCGGTCATCTGCAATCGCCAAACGTTGTCGATTGTTGGTTGATCCCACGCATCGGTTCGGGTTTTTGCGTAATAGCGATAGCTAGTCGGATTATTCATTTCGACCTCCCGCAAGGGCGGGTCGGGGGTGCTCAGCAACAAACGACGAAAGGGAAAGGAGAAGAAGGGGACAAACTCCAACTGAGCACCCTCGCCCTTACTTTCTATTTGTATCGGCACCCTCCGACATTCAAGACCCCGCTGCCACTATTCTCGGTTTTAGCGCCAGAACACTGGGCATTAGACGAGCAAGGGGTTCATCCGTGAAGAAGTTTCAGCACTTTCTAGAGGTCTTTATTTTCGGTGCCCGTTGGCTGCTCGCACCTCTATACATCGGCCTGGTCGGCGCACTGGCCCTGCTGGTCTACCGCTACGGCAAAGAGTTCATTACCCTCGCCCAGAACATCAATGCCGAAGACCCGCACATCTTCACGATCGATATTCTCGGATTGCTAGACCTAGTTCTGCTCGGCAACCTAATTTTGATTGTTCTCTTCGCCGGTTACGAGAACTTCGTTTCGAAAATTGAAGTGGCCCACAACTCGGTTGACCGTCCACACTGGATGGGCACCATCGACTTCAGCGGCCTAAAGATCAAGCTCATCGGCTCATTGGTCGCTCTATCGGTTATCGAACTTCTCAAAGACTTCATCGATCTTTCGGTCAAAGAGAGCCAAGAAGTTGGCCAGGGAGTTATTTGGCGAATTGTCATTCACCTAACCTTCGTGGTTTCGGGTGTTCTCTTCTCAATCATGGATTGGGTTGCAGACAACCGAATCATCCAAGAAAAGCGAGTGCTAGGCGAAGCCCACGGAGTTGGGCACTAAGCGATAGCGAAGTTAGTCGGGCCAAAAGTTCGACGAACCGGATACTCCAAGTATTCGCACCAAGCCTCGAGTCGCTCGTCGCGCCATGCGTAATCGCGAGCAACCTGAGCTAGCGCCGCCCAATAGAACACGTCAATCAGGTCAATGTCGAACGCGTTCATTTCACCCTGATTAAACGCTTGGCCGAGCAGACGACGCAGAGTGGTTGGCACAATCGAAAGACCGAATCGGTGCAGAATCTCGATCACGCGAAACTCAATCTCGCGAGCTCGACGCGGCTGCCATAAAACGTTCCCGCCGCGCATGGCCTCGGTGGCTCCGGTTGGCAGGTGTAAGAGCGCATTGATGCGAATGGCCTGACTCGTGCGCGCATCGTCGAGCAGGTCAAAAAGTTCGGCGAATTTGTCGAGTTCATAGCCAACCCGGCGAAGGTCGAGGCGGTCTGCGTAGTAGGTGAACTTATAAAACGGGATGTGCCGCGAGCGCGCTTGGCTCACTTCAGCAGGGCCACCGCCCCACAATTCTGCAGCTTCGTCGACGTCTAGGTCGTCGCGAGAGTCATCCATGAAATTCACCTGACAATTCTCTCTCGGTCGACGCGGTCGCACAATTGAAAAGGTAACCTTGAACGCATGACTGAAACAAAGCCAAAGAAAAAGTTCAAATGGGGCTGGTCTGACACCATCATCGCCGTGTCAGTCGTTTGTTTGGCTGGTGTTGGTGCGACCGTATACCTGGGCGTTGTGGCCAAGCCACAGCAGATTGTGCAGAGCCAGAAGGATGCCTGCAATCACTTCAATTCAGCGCTCGCCGACGCATACAAGACCGATAACTACAAAGACTTTTATTACAAGCTCTTTCGCGGTGCATACAAAGGCATTGATGAGTCGATCGAGGGCAAAGAGCTAAACAAAGATTTCGCATCTTTGGCACAACTTGAGACCTACATCGACCCTGCCAACTACGAGGGCATTTTGGTTACCGTTGGCGATGCCACTTCGAAGGTTCAGGCCGACTGCGCTGTGATTCTCGGCGTTAAGTTTGCTTCGCAGACTCCTGCAATTTCCGAGTCCCCTGTGGCGACTCCGAGCCCAACTAACTAGTTTGCAAGCATGTCGTGGCGCACAATAATCGCGTCACGGTGAGGGCCTACGCCGATGGCGCTGATGCGAGCACCGCTCATCTTCTCTAGGGCGATTACGTATTCTTGGGCGCTCTTTGGCAGGTCTGCGAAGGTGCGGCATGCGGTGATGTCTTCGGTCCAGCCTGCGAAGTTTTCATAGATCGGCTTAGCGTGGTGAAAGTCACTCTGCGAAACAGGCATCTCGTCGAAGCGAACTCCGTCAACCTCGTATGCGACGCAAACCGGAATCTCCTTGAGTCCGGTGAGCACGTCTAGCTTGGTTAGCACGAAATCGGTAACTCCATTGATGCGAGCCGAATAGCGAGCAATCGGAGCGTCATACCAGCCACAGCGACGTGGTCGACCGGTGGTGGTTCCGAACTCAAAACCTGTCGCACGCAAGAACTCGCCGTTCTCGTCGAATAGCTCAGTAGGAAACGGGCCTGAACCAACGCGAGTTGTGTATGCCTTGACGATTGCGATGACGGTGGTGAACAAGCCAGGGCCGATGCCCGAACCGGTCGAAGCTCCGCCAGCGGTTGAATTCGATGATGTTACGAACGGATAGGTTCCGTGGTCGACGTCAAGCATGGTTGCCTGACCACCCTCGAACAAAACGGTTTTGTTTGCTTCGATTGCCTGGTGCAGCTCAAGAGCGGTGTCGGCAACCATCGGCTTTAGACGCTCGGTGTAAGAAAGCAATTCTTTAACGATGTCGTCAACCTTGATGGCGGCACGGTTGTAGACCTTGGTAAGCAAGTTGTTCTTGGCAACCAAAGCTGCCTCGACCTTTTGGCGAAGAATGCTTTCGTCGAAAAGATCCTGAACGCGAATTCCAACGCGGTTGATCTTGTCTGCATAGGTAGGTCCGATTCCGCGGCCGGTGGTTCCGATGGCTCGCTTGCCTAAGAAGCGCTCTGAAACTTTATCGACAGTCACGTTGTAAGGGGTAATCACGTGAGCGTTTGCAGAGACGCGAAGTTTTGATGTGTCAATGCCGCGAGCGTTAAGCGCATCAATTTCTTGAAACAAAACCGACAGGTCGATAACAACACCGTTTGAAATAACCGGCACAACTCCCGGAGTCAAAATTCCAGAAGGCAAGAGGTGTAGGGCATATTTCTCGTTGCCGATTACAACCGTGTGGCCCGCGTTGTTTCCACCGTTGAACTTGACCACATAGTCGATGTGTTCGGCGAGTAGGTCTGTCGCTTTACCCTTGCCTTCGTCGCCCCACTGGGCTCCGACGATCACTACTGCAGGCATGGCTCAGCCTCATTTCTGAAACAGGGATGGAATCGCGAGCGCGTTCCCTATCAAGTTTAGCGAGCGCGGCGGGTCTCGTGACGAGTTATTTCTTGAAGACGTGCTGCATTACCCACGAGTGCATGGTGATGGCAGCTGCGGCACTTGCGTTGATTGAGCGGGTTGAGCCGAATTGAGTGATCTCGAGCACCACCTCGGCAGACTCGATGGCTGCCTCGCTCAGGCCTGGGCCTTCTTGGCCGAAGAGCAAGACGCACTCTTCTGGCAAATCATAGGTTTCAATCTGCTTGCACCCTGGCACGTTGTCGATGGCGATGATGGGCAGTTTTTCGGCGCGAGCCCAAGCCACGAATTCTTCGACAGTTGGGTGATGGCGAACGTGCTGGTAGCGGTCGGTAACCATGGCGCCCCGCCGATTCCAACGCTTGTGACCAACGATGTGAACCTCGGCCGCCAAGAATGCGTTTGCCGTGCGAACGATCGAACCGATGTTTAGGTCATGCTGCCAGTTCTCGATTGCGACGTGAAACTTGTGGCGACGAACATCCAAGTCGGCAACGATTGCGTCCATCTTCCAGTAGCGATATTTATCGAGAACGTTTCTAGTGTCACCCTCGATAAGCAACTCTGGGTCATAGAAATCATCTTCTGGAAGTTGCCCAACCCAGGGCCCGACGCCCCAAGTGGTTTGTTCGTGACTCGGTTCAGGAGTGTTCTCGCTAGTCATTTTTCACCGGCTTCTTTATAGAAAGTGCGGCAATCGAAAGCGTTGCCATGACAGCTGTGCCGATTAGTACAGAGAGATTCGCTATCGAGTGGCGAACCGGTTGGCCGCCGAATGCCAAGTCAGACATCAACATAGCGACAGTGAAGCACATGCCAAATAGCAAGCCGACCCTAGCAAGATGGCTCCAGCTAACTTGCTCTGGTAGTTTGCCGAGCTTCGACTTAGTTACCAGCCAGGTGGCGCCTAGAACCCCGAGCGGCTTGCCGACAATCATGGCAATCAAGATGCCAGCCATAATCGAGATTTCGATTTCACCCGATCCGATGCGAACTCCGGCTGATAAAAACGCGAAAAACGGAAGGGCCACAAAGGCCACAGCCGGCTGCAAAGTTTTTTGTAATTTATCGCCGCCAGGCAAAAACAAACCGACCGCAACACCCGCAAGCGAAACCAACGACAGCAGGTGAAAACTCGAAGCGAAAAACAGTGCGATCATCAAAATGGTCAGCGAGTCGTCGACGACCGCAACGGTCATAACGAAAAGTCGAACCTGTCTTGGCAACCAGCGTCCGGCAATCGCGATAGCGCCAAGAGCGAAGGCAATGTCGGTTGACATGGCTACTCCCCACCCGGCACTGGCAGAACTGCCCGCATTAATAAGTGAGTAGATGGCAATCGGAACGAGCATTCCACCGATTGCAGCAAACACCGGAACGACTGCTTGCTTAGGCTTGCTCAGAAATCCGTGTCTGATTTCGTGTCGCAGTTCGATGCCAATGCTCAAGAAGAAAAAGAAAATCGCAACACCTTTTAGCTGCTCGATTTGAGCGATGGCAAAGTAACCACCAGAAAATTGCGAATTTGCGAGAATCATCGCAAGAATGGCCGCACTGAAAAGCAGCACGCCCCCGATTAGATCTCGTCTTTCTGATTTCACTCGTCAAGCCTAACCAGCGCCCCGATAGGCTAAACCCATGGCAGACAGAAGCAAAATCACAACCTGGCTCACCGATATGGATGGCGTTCTCGTTCACGAGGGGCAAGTGCTCAAAGGTGCGACCGAGCTAATCAAACAGTGGCAAGACAGTGGCACTCCGTTCTTGGTGTTGACCAACAACTCGATTTACACTCCTCGTGACTTGTCTGCCCGACTTCGCGCCGGTGGCCTAGATGTTCCCGAAGATCGCATTTGGACTTCGGCTCTCGCCACGGCGGCCTTTCTTCAGTCGCAGAGCCCAAACGGCACCGCTTATGTAATTGGTGAGACCGGTCTAACTCAGGCACTTCACGATGTCGGCTACACCCAGACCGATACCAACCCTGACTACGTGGTTCTCGGCGAGACCCGAAACTTCAACTTTGAGAACCTAACCAAGGCCGTTCGCCTGATCAATGCCGGTGCCCGATTTATTGCAACCAACCCCGACGCCACAGGCCCCTCGGCCGAAGGCGTTCTGCCGGCGACCGGTTCCGTCGCTGCACTTATTACTAAGGCAACGGGCAAGCACCCTTATATCGTTGGCAAGCCAAACCCGATGATGTTCCGCTCGGCCATGCGAAAGATTGGCGCGCACTCAGAGACCACCGGCATGATTGGTGACCGCATGGATACAGACGTAGTCGCCGGCATCGAAGCGGGCCTGCACACAGTGCTCGTGCTTACCGGAATCGCAGACGACGCAGAGATTCAGAAGTACCCGTTCAGACCAACCGAGATTCTCGACTCGGTAGCCGACCTGCTTCACTAAATAAATGCCCGAGACCACCAAGTCTTCGCACCTACGAAACAAAAACTTTCTGGCCCTTTGGGGCGGTCAAACGGTTTCGGTAGTCGGCTCACAAATGAGCGGGCTAGCGATTCCGGTTTTTGCAGTCACCTTTTTAAATATCAATGAAGCGCAAATGGGTTATCTCAACGCGGCCGGAACTGCTTCGTTCTTACTTGTCGGTTTAATTGCGGGTGCATGGGTTGATCGCTGGGTCAAGCGCAGAGTCATGATTTTTGCAGACGTTATTCGCATGGTTGCGGTAGCTCTAATTCCGATTTTGTATTTCACCGGGACCATTCAGATCTGGCACCTCTTTGTAATTTCGGGTGTGATGGGTTTAGCAACCGTATTTTTTGACGTCGCATACCAAAGCTTCATCCCTTTTATAGTTTCAAAAGAACAGATTGCATCCGCGAACTCTTCACTAGAAACGACGAATCAACTTTCAAGCATCGCTGGCCCGGCAATCGTTGGCGCACTGCTAACCATGTTCAAAGCCCCGGTGTTGCTAATTGCCGATGCCCTCTCGTTCTTGGTTTCGACTCTTTCGCTCTCGGCTATCCGAGACCGCGAAGAGTCAAAACCGAAAGAAGATCGCAACAAGTTGCGTCACGAAATCGCAGAGGGTTTGCAATTTGTGTGGAACAACAAAATAATCCGTGCGGTGTCGTTCAATACCGCGACGAGCAATCTTTTCTCGACGGCCCAATTCACCCTACTTCCTTTGGTGATTTTGCGAGACCTCAAAATCTCGCCGGCCGGCTTCGGTCTAATTGAATCGATTGCCGCGGTAGGCGGCTTGGTCGGCGCGGTTTCGGCGGCCCGACTTTCAAAGTGGATTGGCGAAGGGCAGGTCATTGCGGTCTCGTCCGTGCTCATGGGGGTCACCGCCTTCGCCCCTGCTATCGCCTCGGGTTCCAGCCAGTTGGTCGCAATTGTTATTCTCTGTGCTGGTCAGTTCTTAGGCATGTTCACCGTGCTCACATAC
Source organism: Microbacteriaceae bacterium (assembly GCA_947453285.1). Classification (GTDB taxonomy): domain Bacteria; phylum Actinomycetota; class Actinomycetes; order Actinomycetales; family Microbacteriaceae; genus Rhodoluna. The sequence goes on from CANGGA010000018.1 coordinate 11,615, forward strand.
AACATCACTCAGGTCAGCGCCCGTCAGCGCCTCTGCCCGGAACATCTTCTCGGGCGCATGAACTCATCAATCCGGTTTTTCGTTTGGGGAGTAATGCCGATTGGTGCCTTGCTGGCAGGAGTTACGGCGACGGCGTTCGGCATACAAGCCGTGCTTTGGTTTACGGCGATCGGTGGCTTTTTAGCGGCCGGCTTCGTAGTCTTCTCGCCGCTTAGCCGCATGAAGAAACTGCCAGAAGCAACCGAAAATGCCTGATCTACTCGATGTCGAGAAGCTGATTTGTGAGCGCTTGCCAGAACTAGAACTTCGTCAAGGCGAAAAGGGAATCTCGATATTTGCCGGTAAGCGCGAAATCGCTTGGCAGCGACCGCTCAGCAAAAAAGACATGACCTATCTTGGAGACAAGGCACCTGCCGGCGATGTTCTTGCGATTCACGTCGATTCTCTTGAAACAAAGGCCGCGTGGATATCGGCTGAGCCAAAAAGCTGTTTCGATTCACCACATTTCGCAAACTATCCTGCGGTTCTAATCGATTTGCTGAACTGCGATATCGAAGTGGTCTTCGAACTGCTTGGGCAACACTTAGATTAGACATGTGAGCAAATCGAATAATTGGCGTGCATTTAAGCACCACAACTATCGAGTGCTCTATCCGGCATCAACCCTCTCAAACATCGGCAACTGGGCCCAAAGAATTGCTCAAGACTGGCTCGTTCTTCAGCTCACCGGCTCCGCGCTAGATCTCGGTCTAGTAACCGGATTGCAATTTGCGCCGACGCTCTTGTTTAGCATCTACGGAGGCATGCTTGCTGATCGCTTCGACA
>CANGGA010000019.1 GCA_947453285.1 Microbacteriaceae bacterium
GTGCCAATTCCAGACCCGGCAGAACAGAAGAAGCGTCGCGAAGCTCGAATGGCTGCCAAGTAAGTTCACAGGCTCAGCGGGTGTTTAGAGGGTAACCTTTAGGCACCCGCTTAGTTTTTCGGAGTTGTTTTGAAAAAAGTTTTTGCAGTTCTTTCTGCCTTTGCCCTTTTGGCTGCCACTCTCACTTCGTGTTCGGTTTCTGGTTTGCACGCCGGCTCGGTCATAAACATCGGCGAGACCAACGAGTTCAACTCGATCAACGCCGACAACCGCACAAACGATGCCGCTCTTGCCGTGAACCGCGAAGTTGCGGCTCTTGTGAACCCGAGCTTTTATTACACGGATGCCGCGGGCAAACTAATTGACAACAAAGAGTTCGGCGTCGTCAGCGTGGTCGGCAAAAACCCGTTGAAGGTTGAATACTCGCTGACCGGCAAGGCGAAGTGGAGTGACGGAGTCGCAGTCTCGGCAGACGACCTATTGCTCTCTTGGCTAGCAGCCAGAAACCCTGCAGACGCAGGCTTCGAAAGCGTTCGCAGCGGTTCAGGTCTCAAATGGACGACAAGCATTCCAATAACCTCTGCAGACAAAAAGTCGATTACCGTCACCTTCGACCGGTCGGTTGCAGATTGGCAGACCGTGATGACTTTGAACGCACCTGCCCACCTCGTTGCCGAAAAGGCATTTGGCTTAACCGATGCAACCTCGGCTCTTGCTCGTTTCGAAGAGGCAGTTTCGAGCGCAAGCGTTGCCGACCAGACCTTGATTAGCGAACAATATTCACACCTATTTTTGGTCAGGGCACCGACCGCACCATCAGTGAACAACGCGACGGCAACACCAACACCAACTCCGACTGCTGAGCCAATCGAAATCGGCGGTGGTCTGAAGGTAAACGCAGGAGCCTACTTGGTCGAAAGCGTTAACCCTGGCGTTTCTATCACGTTGAAAGCAAACCCAAATTTCGCTTGGGGTCCGCCGGTCACCATCGAGACTGTGAACATTAAGTTCTACTCAGATTCGACTTCGATTTTGTCGGCAATGCAGGCTGGCGACGTTGACATCTGTGCGCCAAGCGAATCTGGCATTGCAACGAACTCAGATCTGATCAGCCTCGCCAAGGCTGCAGGTGCAAAGTATGAATTCGCAGCCAGCCACGACATCGAAGCATTTCTTTTGAACTTTGGCAGCGACAGCGCTTTCTCAACAGCGAAGTCAGACGTAGTTAAGTCGGCAGCACTGCGTGATGCATTTTTGAAGCTTATTCCGCGAACCAAGATTCTTGCAGCGCTGAGCAAAGACAATCCGGTGCTCGAGGCAAGATCGTGGATTTACTCGAATTCATCGAATTACTACACCCCGTTTGTGCAGTCGAACGGTTCTGCTGACTTTCAGTTTCAGAACGCAGAGGCTGCAGGCGAGCTGCTTAAGACGGCAAACGTGAGAACCCCCGAAGATATTCGCGTGCTGTTTGACTCGAATAATCCTCGTGCCAAATCAGAGTTTGCGCTCCTTGGTCAATATGCAACTGCTGTCGGATTCAACCTGATCGACGTTTCGACCAAAGACCCGCGAACTGTGTCGGCCACCGGTCAGTTTGATGTTTTGATCACAACCGTTGCACTCGCCGGTGAAGTCGGCGGCGACCCATACTGGTTCACCGGTGGTTCAGTAGGGCAGTTCGCAGACCCGGCTCTAGATGCTCTCTTGGTCAGCTACTCGGCCAAGTCTGACGCCCTCGATCAGATTGGCGTCTTGAAGCAGGTCGATACCGAGCTATATCTCGCCAAATTCGGCTTGCCGCTCTATCAGGTGCCGGCCCTGCTGGTCTATGGCAAGCGAATCAAGACGATTGTCGATGCTCCATATGGTGGCAGCGCCACTTATGGCTACTGGAATTGGACCCTAAACGGTTAGACTTGTGACATCGAGGGCGATCGCCCAACATCACAAATCTGGCACTCATCTTGCTGTGCCACGAATTGTCTAAATAACAAGGACTTAATCATGGCTTTGGCCTCTAGAGATGACCTGCGCAACGTCGCAATCGTTGCCCACGTAGACCACGGAAAGACCACCCTGGTCGATGCAATGCTTCGCCAGACCGGTTCGTTCAGCGACCACGCCAACATGGGCGAGCGCGTAATGGACTCGGGCGACCTTGAGCGCGAAAAGGGAATCACCATTCTCGCCAAGAACACCGCTATCGCCTACAAGGGCAAGCACTCTGGCGGCAAAGAGATCACCATCAACGTGATCGACACCCCAGGCCACGCCGACTTCGGTGGCGAGGTAGAGCGCGGTCTTTCTATGGTTGACGGCGTTGTTCTTCTCGTCGACGCTTCTGAAGGCCCATTGCCTCAGACCCGCTTCGTTCTTCGCAAGGCTCTCGAAGCCAACCTTCCGGTCATCCTGTTGGTAAATAAGACAGACCGCCCAGACGCTCGAATCGACGAAGTTGTTGAAGAGACTCACGACCTATTGCTTGGTCTTGCCAGCGACATTCACGAGGATGTTCCTGAGCTCGACGTAGACGCAATTCTCGACTTGCCAGTTATCTATGCTTCGGGCCGTGCCGGTCGCGCATCGATGAACAAGCCTGCCGACGGAACCTTGCCAGACAACGAAGACCTAGAGCCTTTGTTCGAAGCAATCATGAAGTACATTCCTGCTCCGAAGTATGACGACGAGCACCCATTGCAGGCACACGTAACCAACCTCGACGCTTCACCGTTCTTGGGTCGTCTTGCGTTGCTTCGCATCTTCAACGGCACCCTTAAGAAGGGCCAGCAGGTTGCTTGGGTTCGTCACGACGGAACCACTCAGACCGTGAAGATCACCGAACTTTTGAAGACCAAGGCGCTCGAGCGTTTTCCGACTGACGAAGCAAACCCTGGCGACATCGTTGCAGTAGCCGGAATCGAAGAGATCACCATTGGTGAGACTCTCGCCGACCTAAACGACGTTCGCCCGCTTCCGCTGATCAAGGTCGATGACCCTGCTATCTCGATGACCATCGGTATCAACACCTCACCGATGGCTGGTCGCGTAAAGGGCGCAAAGGTCACCGCGCGCTTGGTTAAAGATCGCCTCGACAAAGAACTAATCGGTAACGTATCGCTCAAGGTCCTTCCTACCGAGCGTCCAGACGCCTGGGAAGTTCAGGGTCGTGGAGAGCTTGCTCTAGCGATTTTGGTTGAGCAGATGCGTCGCGAGGGTTATGAGCTAACCGTCGGAAAGCCTCAGGTAGTTACCAAGAAGGTAGACGGCAAGTTGCACGAGCCGGTCGAAGAGCTAACCATTGACGTTCCAGAAGAGTTCTTGGGTTCAATCACCCAGCTCATGGCATCGCGCAAGGGCCGCATGACCAACATGGTGAACCACAGCACCGGCTGGGTTCGCATGGAGTTCAAGGTTCCTAGCCGCGGCCTAATCGGCTTCAGAACCGAATTCTTGACCACCACCAAGGGCACCGGAATCGCTAACGCGCTTTCTGCGGGTTACGAGCCATGGGCCGGTGAAATCATTACCCGTCAGAACGGTTCGATGGTTGCAGACCGTGCCGGTGTGGCAACTCCGTTCGCAATGATCGCCCTTCAGGAGCGCGGTTCGTTCTTCGTCGAGCCGACTTCAGAGGTTTATGCCGGAATGGTTGTCGGCGAGAACTCTCGCGCAGATGACATGGAAGTCAACATCACCAAAGAGAAGAAGCTCACCAACATGCGTGCGGCTTCGAGCGATGAGTTCCAGGCGCTAACCCCACCAAAGAAGCTCTCGCTAGAAGAGTGTCTTGAATTTGCTCGTGAAGATGAATGCGTCGAGGTTACCCCTGAGGCGACTCGCATTCGCAAGCTCGAGCTTGACCCAAACTTGCGTGCACGTGCGGCTTCTGCTCGCAAGCGCGCAAACGAATAAGACCAAAAAGAAAAGACCCTCGCAGATGCGAGGGTCTTTTTGTTTAAGCTGCTGTTTTGGTTCTTCGCACGAACAGGTATGCAACCGGAATTATATATGCCAACCAGACCAACGTTTGCAAAACGCTCGGAGCCGGGTTGAATCCAATAAGCCCGTGCAAGACCGATTCGATTGGAGATTCATCTGGAAGCAGAGCCGAAAGGTCGTAGGTCTTTTGCTGCAATGGAAGCGCGAAGACTTCTTCAAATTCTTTAACGGCGTAGGCAAGAATGCCCGCAGAAACTAGAACCAAAAACCCACCGGTGTAGTTGAAGAACTTTGAGATGTTGATCTTAAGGGCGCCTTTGAACATTAGGTAGCCAGCTGTCGCGGCCACGAGCAAACCAAGTGCAGCACCGAGAGCTGGGTTGTCGCCGGCGTTTGTAGCCTTGCCCGCGCTCCACATAAAGACAGCTGTCTCGAAACCTTCGCGAATCACCGAAGTGAAGGCGATCGCGAAAAGCGCGATAGACGACTTGCCGATTGAGCCATCGATACGGCTTCGCAGAGTTGCACCCATTTGTCGGCTCTGGGTCTTCATCCAGAAGATCATCCAGGTGACGAAGATCACGGCGAGCACAGAGCTAATCGCCGCAATGATTTCGCTGGTGCCTTTAGGAACGTTTGAAACGGTTGATTCAAGTGCAAATGCCAAACCGATTGACGCAACCACGGCAGTGCCGACTCCGAAAAGAATGGTTTTTACTCGGGATGCTTCGCCGATCTTGATCACATATGCGACGAGAATTCCGACGATTAGTGCAGCTTCTAGGCCTTCGCGAAGGCCGATGAAGAAGTTCGCGAGCATTGCAACCTTTCAGAGCCCGTTATCAGACGGGTTTCGGTGGTAAGGCAAGCCTAAGTTAGGTTCACCTAAGTCGTCAATAGGCGTTTAAAGTAGAGGGATGCCTAAGCAAACGTTCAACTCCCGACGCCTTCTTGTGGTGCACGCTCACCCAGACGACGAGAGCCTATTTACCGGCCACATCATCGCCGAACGTTTGGCAGCCGGGGCAGAGGTTTATGTGCTCACCCTCACTCGCGGTGAACGCGGCAAGGTGAAGCTCGAAGAACTCAAGGGGCTCGAAGGTCAGTTGCGAGCAATGGGAGCATTTCGCGCGGGCGAACTTAAAGTTGCGCTAAGCGAATTGGCAAAGGCTGGATCAAAACTTCAACACTCATTCGCAGGCACTCGAGCATTTCTCGACAGCGGAATGCGAATCAACCCAATGGGGCGCCCAACTAAAAAACATCGCAACGACGAGATGTCACTAGCATCTGCTTCTACCGCAGTGATTGCCGAAGACATCGAGCGCGTGATGAAGGAATTCAAGCCAGACGCAATTTTGACCTATAACGCTAAGGGCGGTTACGGCCACCCTGATCACAAGATGGCTCATCAGGCAACCGCCATGGCGATTCGCCAATACCGCAGACAGAAAAGACGCGCACCACAGTTCTGGGTAATCGCAGAACCTCACGAGCGTTTCGACGTAGCAATCGGCGATGCAAGAACAGCAAAGTTCAAGCGCGCGGCTCTCGAGGCTCACTCGAGCCAGGTCTCGATCTTTGCTGAGACCTATTCGGTTTCGAGCACCGAGATTCGCTACGACGCTCCCGAGAAAATTCGCAAGGCTAACCCGAGCCCGCTCGTGCACCTTCGCCCGATTCTCACTTTCTTTTGGGCGATTCCGCTCGGCATCTTGCTCGGCCTAGCTGGCACATTGTTGCATTCAATCAAGACCACAGACACTTCGCATTTTCCGATTGGCCTAGCCGTGGCATTGACCATGGTTGCCTCGCTTGCGCTGGCATTGCGTCTGCTTCGCAATTCGCGCGGCGCACTATATCTGCTGACCATTAGCTTCGTGACGACCGTGTTTATGCTTTCGCAAAAGCAACCTGGCGGAGAAGTTCTCATTCTCGGAAATCAGATCGGTGACATTTGGGCATACGGTTCGACTGCAATTTGCGCAATCGTGATGCTGTTTCCGCGACTTCGACCTGGCAGCTGGCGCAGAAGTGCCTCGGGTCACCGTTAAACTAGCCATTAGTAACGGTCGCAAAGTCGGCCGAATCGCCCAAGAGGAGCAGAAGTGACCTACGTAATCGCGCTTCCATGTGTAGACGTCAAAGACAAGGCCTGCATCGAAGAGTGCCCGGTTGACTGCATCTACGAGGGCGACCGCATGCTCTACATTCACCCTGACGAGTGCGTTGACTGCGGCGCTTGCGAGCCGGTTTGCCCGGTTGAGGCCATTTATTACGAGGATGACCTTCCTTCGCAGTGGGCCGACTACTACAAGGCCAATGTCGAATTTTTCAGCACGGTCGGTTCACCTGGTGGTGCAGCCAAGGTTGGCAAGATTGCCGGCGACCACGAAGTAGTAACCGCAGTTCCAGCTCAGGGCGAGTAACAACTTTTGTTCGATCGACTGCCCGAGTATCCGTGGGAACAGCTGAAGCCCTATTCGGCTAAAGCTGCGTTGCACGCGGGCGGGGCAGTAGATCTTTCGGTTGGTTCACCTGTAGACCCAACCCCAGCAATAATCCAAGAAGCATTGAATGCTTCTTCAAACGCACCGGGATATCCGTCGACCGGTGGTTCGCCAGAATTTAAGGCCGCGGTCATCGAGTGGTTCGCTCGTCGTCGCGGTGTCGAAGGTTTGAAACCCGAGCAGGTAATGCCGACCATCGGTTCGAAAGAACTCATTTCTTGGTTGCCGCTCTTGATGGGCATCGGCCCTGGCGATGTCGTTGTGCAGCCAAAGGTGGCATACACCGCATATGTTGTTGGCGCAGCTTTGTGTGGCGCAGAAATCGTTAGCGAAGACGACCCGGCGCTGTGGCCGGCAAACACCAAGCTCGCCTGGATCAATTCGCCAGGCAACCCAGATGGCCGCGTTCTCGACGTTGCCGAAATGAAAGCAGCGGTCGATCGCGCCCGTGAGCTCGGTGCGCTGTTGGCTAGCGACGAGTGCTATGCAGAACTCGGCTGGGATGAATGGTCAGACAAGTTGATTCCGTCGGTTCTTGACCCGCGCGTGTGCGGCGACTCGCACGAGGGAGTGCTCGCCGTTTATTCGCTAAGCAAGCAGTCAAACCTCGCCGGCTATCGCGCTGCCTTTGCTGTTGGCGAGGCGAGCCTGATCAAGGGTCTTGTTAATCTGCGCATGCACTCTGGTTTGAACACGCCTGGCCCGGTGCAGAAAGTAATCGCGGTGGCACTCGGTGACTATGAGCACGTGGCTATCGAGAAGGAGCTCTATCGAGAGCGCCGCGATGTGCTTCTCGCCGCTGTTCGTGACTATGGCTTTGAGTTGAGCGACAGCCAGGCTGGGCTCTATCTCTGGGCAACCCTTCACGAAGACTGCTGGAAGACGGTTGACCGCATGGCAGAACTCGGCATCGTTGTCGTGCCAGGAACTTTCTATGGCGAGCACAGCACCAAGCACGTTCGTTTCTCGCTGACGGCAACCGATGCAAAGATTGCCGAGGCTGCACGCCGATTGCGCGATGCCATAGGCTTAAGAAGCCTTTAGGCCACCAAGGAGAACCATTGACCGAGCCAGTTTCAACAGACACCGCCCTGATTAGCATTGGCGGCCAAAGCGCCGAATTGCCAATTCTCAAGGCAACCGATGGTCACTCGGCAATCGACATCTCAAAGCTAAGTTCGCTAACCGGGCTAAACACCTTTGACCCTGGCTTTGTAAACACTTCGGCCACTCGCTCGGCGATCACTTACATCGATGGCGACAAGGGAATTCTTCGCTACCGCGGTTACCCGATCGAAGAACTTGCCGGCAAGAAGAGCTTTCTAGAAAACGCATATCTTTTGATTTATGGTGAGTTGCCAAACGCAACCGACTTCGGCAAATTCGAAGAAAACATCAGTCGTCACACTTTGATTCACGAAGAACTCAAAAACATTTTTCACGCAATGCCGCAAAACGCACACCCGATGTCGGTTTTGTCTGCAAGCGTTTCGGCTCTTTCGACTTTCTACCAAGACTCACTAAACCCGCACGACGAAAAACAGGTTGAACTTTCGACCATTCGCTTGCTTGCGAAGCTACCGGTCTTGGCGGCATATGCACAGAAGAACTCACTGGGTCAGGCACTTCTGTATCCAGACAACTCTCTTGGCTACGTCGAAAACTTCTTGCGCCTGTGCTTTGGCAACATGGCAGAAGACTACGTTCAAAACCCGGTTGTCACCAAAGCACTGGACACGCTGTTCACCTTGCACGCAGACCACGAGCAGAATGCATCCACGTCAACAGTTCGCCTAGTCGGTTCGACTCAGGCGAATCTATTTGCTTCGGTCTCTGCCGGAATCAACGCTCTCTTCGGCCCGCTGCACGGTGGCGCAAACGAGGCGGTCATCGACATGCTGACGCACATCCGTGATTCTGGCGAAAGCGTTCAGCGATATGTAGAACGCGTCAAGAACAAAGAAGACGGCATTCGCCTTATGGGCTTTGGTCACCGCGTCTACAAGAGCTTTGACCCTCGTGCCCAGATCGTGAAGGCAACTGCAGACTCGGTGTTGCACGACCTCGGAATCAACGACCCGCTTCTCGAAATCGCAAAGCAGCTTGAAGAGGCCGCGCTTTCAGATTCATACTTCGCAGAGCGCAAGCTATACCCGAACGTCGACTTCTACAGTGGTGTTATCTACAAGGCGATGGGATTCCCGCCGCACATGTTTACACCGCTGTTTGCAATTGGTCGTCTGCCTGGCTGGATTGCGCACTGGCGCGAAATGATGACAGACACTCACACCAAGATTGGTCGCCCGCAGCAGGTTTACGTCGGCCCAGCCGAACGTCACCTCTAAAAATTGCGCGCTTAGGCGCGGTTCAACCAGAAGACTTCGGTATCGCCGTAGCTCTTTGACTCTTCGAGCGCGTAACCCTCTGGCACCGCAAATTTTTCGCCACGACTCGAGCGTTCGACAATAACCGTTGCCTCTGCAGTGAGTCTCGGCAACAGTGCCTCTAGGTTTGACTCGATTTCTTCGTTGCCGATTTCGTATGGCGGGTCGATAAAGACCAAATCGAATTCGTGCGCTGCGGTGCTTAGATAGCTGGCAACAGCCTTGTTGACCACCTTGGTTTCGACTTCAATATCTTGCTTGGCGAGAGCCTTCTGAACCAATTGCGAGTTTTGCACGCAAACGGCCGCAGCCTTGCCATCGCGTTCAACCAGAAGTGCCGCAACAGCCCCGCGGCTAATTGCCTCGAGTGCTAGTGCTCCGGTGCCCGCATAGAGGTCGAGCACTACCTTGCCGGTGATTGCCTCGCGGGCCTCGAGTCGGCTGAAAATGCTTTCGCGAATGCGATCGCTGGTTGGTCTAGTGCTCTTGGCCGGCGAGCCGAGTCGAAGACTGCCCGCGTATCCGCCGATTATCCGTGTCATTTGTCGCCAAGCCTAACCTGTCGGCGAAGATTGAACCATGCTCTTGCCCAACGAATCGCTCACCGCACTGCTCGGTGACCGCACATCGAAGGCATTCGCAAAACACCTTGGCCTTCGCACCGTAAGCGATCTGCTTCAGCACTTTCCTCGTCGCTACTCTTCGCGCGGCGAGCTCACTCCAATTGCCGAGATTCCGATTGGCGAAGCGGTCACCGTGGTTGCCGACGTGGTCGATGTGCGCGAGCGTTACATGCGCGGCAAGGCCGGCAACATTCTCGAAGTTCGCATCACAGACGGCGAAGGGTTTTTGTCTGCAACATTTTTCAACCAGGCATGGCGCGCTAAAGAGCTGAAGCCCGGCTCACGCGGACTCTTCGCCGGCAAGATTTCGAGCTATCAGGGCAAACTGCAGCTTTCACACCCCGACTATGAACTCTTCGCCGAAGATATCGACGAAGCAGATGCAAAGCGCTGGGCCGAACTTCCGATTCCGATCTATCCGGCTTCTTCAAAAGTCACCACTTGGATGATTGGCAGAGCCGTGGGCGTGCTTCTCGACGTGATGCAGCCAATCGAAGAAGAGTTGCCAGAAGACGTAGTTGCTGCAAACCGTTTGCTTTCGCTAGACAAGGCAATTCGTGACATTCACCGGCCAGAAAAAGAGCACGACTGGCAAGAGGCAAGAGACACCCTGCGCTTTCACGAAGCCTTCTTGTTGCAGGCCACCTTGTTGAAACGCCGCAGCGAGAATGCCACCATCAACGCCACACCTCGCGAGGCAGGCAAGCTGCTCGCCGATTTTGATTCGAAGTTGCCGTTCACCTTGACCAAGGGGCAGATTGAGATCGGCAATGACCTGCTAGAAGACCTTGCCAAAGAACACCCGATGCACCGAATGCTTCAGGGTGAAGTTGGTTCTGGCAAGACCTTGGTCGCGGTCAGGGCAATGCTTGCGGTTGCCGAGAGCGGTGGTCAGAGTGCTTTGCTTGCCCCAACCGAAGTCTTGGCCGCACAGCACGTGCGTTCAATTCGCAAGACTCTTGGCGATGACCTTGCCGACAGGCTCGGGCTAACCCTGCTCACCGGTCAGCTCGGCACCGCAGAACACAAGCGTGCGCTTCTGCAAATCGTTAGCGGCAAGGCGCAAATCGTGGTCGGCACGCACGCGCTGATTTCGAGCAAGGTCGAATTCTTCGACCTCGGCTTAATCGTCATCGACGAGCAGCACCGCTTTGGTGTCGAACAGCGCGAGGCTTTGCGCCTCAAGGGCAAGAAGCCGCCGCACGTTTTGACCATGACCGCAACGCCAATACCGCGCACGCTTGCCGTTAGCGTGTTCGGCGATCTCGATATCTCGACACTCACCGAATTGCCGGCTGGCCGTCAGCCAATCACCTCGCATGTGGTTCAGCAGTCTCAGCCAGCTCTGGTTGCTCGCACCTGGTCACGAATCGCAGAAGAGGTTGCCAGCGGGCGCCAGGCATTCGTGGTTTGCTCGCGCATCGATGAGAGCGAAGTCGAGAGCGAAGAAGAAGTTGCTCGCGAAGACGATGACCAGCTCGAGCTCGAAGAGAAGCGGCCGCCTCTGGCAACCGTGGTTGGCATGACAGCCGCACTTCGCGAAATTGAAGCGCTAAAAGATTTGCGCATCGAAATGCTGCACGGTCGTCTCTCGAGCGAAGAAAAAGAAGACGCGATGAATCGCTTTGCCGCTTGTGAAATCGATGTCTTGGTTTCTACAACTGTGATTGAAGTCGGTGTCGATGTGCCAAACGCAACCGTGATGGTTGTTATCGACGCAGATCGATTTGGCATTAGTCAGTTGCACCAGTTGCGTGGGCGAGTGGGTCGTGGTGGCAACGCCGGCCTCTGCTTGCTGCTCACCGCTGCCGAGCCCGGCAGTGTTGCACTCGAGCGAGTGCAGGCGGTTGCCTCAACTCTCGACGGCTTCAAGCTCAGCGAGATCGACCTCGAACTTCGTCGCGAGGGTGACGTGCTCGGCGCAAACCAATCTGGCGGTCGCAGCAGCCTCAAGTTGCTGCGGGTCATCCGTGATTCTGCTTTGATTCAGGATGCCCGCGCCCAGGCCGAAAAAGCTCTCGCCGGCGACCCCACTTTCGAAATCAACTCGCAGTTAGCAAAGGCGCTCAGCGACCTCGAAGAATCAGCCCAAGACAACCTCAGCAAAAACTAATAGCCTTGTCACATGAAGAAAATCGCTGTTTACCCTGGCAGTTTTGACCCGGTAACTTTTGGTCACCTCGACATTGCGGCTCGTGCGGCAGCCCTATTCGACGAACTTCACATCTTGGTTGTGCACAACCCGGCCAAGAAGCCATATTTCTCGAGCGAAGAGCGGGTAGCCCTAATCGAGGCAAGCTTTACCGAGGCAGCTCGTTTCGGCAAGGCATTTCCGACGAGCACCAAGGTGATTGTCGACACCCTAGACAACGGCCTTTTGGTTGACTACTGCCGCAAGGTTGGCGCAAGCGTGCTGATCAAGGGCGTTCGCAATAATGCCGACCTCGAGTATGAGCTGCCGATGGCTCGCGTAAACCGCGATCTAGCCGGTGTCGAGACCATCTTCATGCCGGCCGATCCAGGCCAAGGGTTCGTCTCTAGCAGCCTGGTCAAGCAGGTCGCCGAACTCGGTGGTTCTGTTGACAACTACGTTCCAGCAGCCGTCGTGAAGGCGCTCAAGGCCTCGGCCAAGCAAGCTCGGGGCTAGTCATGGCAAATCAGTCTCCTTTTGCCCTATCTGTGCACGACTTGATGCACAAGCCGGGCAATATGCGCGAATACAAGCTCGAAATCACTCTTCCGGAGGCTTTGGGCAGTGCCGTGGCAGGCATCCCAGCCGGTGAAGAGATCGATCTCGATCTTCGCTTCGAGTCGGTTCACGAGGGAATTCTGGCCTCGGTTGAGGTTTTTGGCGATGCCGTTGCCGAATGCAGTCGCTGCCTAGACCCCATCACCATCCCGATTGAAGTAGATTTCCAAGAACTTTTCGCCTATTCTTTAACGAGCGAGGACGACCTAGTCGTTGAAGACGAAC